>JACPDV010000268.1 GCA_016183835.1 Armatimonadota bacterium | reverse complement strand
TGTCGAACATGATCGAGCTGCCGGCGGGCGCCGGCGGGCGCCGGCTCTACCTCACCTTCCCCTTCCCCACCGACCGCATCCAGGAGGGGCTCGATGTGCTCGAGCCGATGTGGTACGACCACGGCGTGGGGCAGGTGCGCGCCGCGTTTGAGTGGACGCGGGCCATCACGGCGCGGGTCAAGTGCCGTTTCGCGCCGCTCTTCCTCGGGCAGGGGCGGGAGTTCTACTACACGGGCGGCGACCCCGGCGAGGTGCTCCGCGCGATGAACTGGGCGGCGCTGCTCGGCGGTGCCGACGGCTACGGCTACTGGCTCACCGAGTTCAGCCCGCTACAGCTCTCCTGGCTCGCCCGCACCAACCGCGAGGCCGCCGTCGTCGAGGACATCCTCCTCGACGGCGCGCCCGACCCGGCGGACGTGACGCTCGAGCCGCTCCCCCAGCGCCATGTCCTGCATCGCGCCGGGCAGACGCAGTGGACGCAGGCGGTGCCGGACTTCGCGGCCGACGGGCTGTGGCGTGGCTCCACTTTGGGGAATCGGCGGCTGGTCGGGATGATCAACCTCGACCGCGGGCTCGACGCCTACGCGCGGCTGAAGGTGGCCGGACTGCCCACGGGCCGCTACACCGTGGTGGACGTTTCGGAGCAGCGTGGCATGGCCCCGGCCGCCGGCCGGCTGGCGTTCGCCGCGGACGAGCTGCGCGCGGGGATCGTGGTGTCGGTGCCGCCACGGTGCGGGGTGCGGCTGCTCGAGATCGCGCCGGAGGCCGAGCTGGCGCCGCCCGCCGGCGAACCGATCCTCGCCCCGGAGATCGCCGCCGCCTACGAGCAGTACCGCCGGCCCGACACCGAGGAGAGCGTGCTGGCGCAGCGCGGGAAGCTGAGCATCGCCTACGGCCTGGCGCCCGGCGGGCAGGCCGCGCTGGTGATCGAGTCGCCGGCACAGCAGGTGGCGGTGCGGCCGGAGGACGGCGGCGCTATCGTTCAGTGGCGCGCGAAGGACCCGCCGCAGCCCATCGGCACCGCGCTGGGGCCACAGGACGGGATCGCGCTCGACCTCTTCTGGGGCCCGCCCGACGCGCACTGGTCGGGTGACGAGAAGTCGGCTTACGAGGTGGTCGCCGCCAAGATCCACGGCTCCAAGGCGTACCTGACCCTCCGCCAGAAGAAGCAGAGTCCAGCGCTGAACGGGCTGATGCTGACCAAGACCATCGTCGTGGCGGAGGGCGGCACCGACGTGCAGGTGCTCGTGGACATCGAGAACCCCGGCCCGGCGCCTGTGGCGAGCTTTGCCTACTGGGTCCACCACGTCTTCCGGCTGAGCGATCAGGCGCCCGAGATCGTCATGCCGACCGCCGCCGGGCCGCTGGCGGCGCCGCTCGGCGAGTTGGTGTGGGCCAAGCCCGACGAGCCGTTCATCGCCGGCAACGAGCAGTGGGAGCGCGGCCAGCGCAACGGCACCGTGACCGGAGAGTGGATCGCCCAGCGCGACCCGGGCATCGGGAACGCCGTCCTCTGCCAGAACGAGGGCCCGCCGGTGGCGCAGTTCTACAGTTGGCGCGACGCGCAGCGCCCGGACAACCTGAGCGTGGAGTGGATGCACCGCCTCGTGAAGCTGGAGGCCGGGCGGCACTGGACCACGCGCTACACCTTGCGCTATCTTCCGGGCGTGAAGACCGCGGAGCTGCCGTCGAGGCTGCTCCGTGCGCCGGAATAGCCGCGATGCCGAACCCAGTGCCGCCCGTCGAGCACATCGGTCCGCTCCGCCTCCGCCGCTGGGGGGCGGGCGGTCCGATGGTGATCGTGCTCCACGGCGGCCCGGCAGCGAGCGGTAGCGCGGCGCCCATCGCCCGCGGTCTGGCGGACGGGTTCCGCGCGATCGAGCCGTGGCAGCGCGGCAGCTCGGACGAGCCGCTCACCGTCGCCCGCCATGTGGCCGACCTGCACGATCTCGCGGCGTCGCTGGGCGGCCGGCCGGCGGTGGTGGGTGAGTCGTGGGGCGCGATGCTCGCCCTGGCCTACGCCGCCGCGCATCCCGAGGAGGCCGGACCGGTCGTGCTGGTGGGCTGCGGGACCTTCGACACCGCTGCGCGGGAGCGGTTCAGCGCGCTGGTCGACGAACGCATCGGACACGAGGGCCGGGCGCAGCTCGCCCGTATCGACGCGGAAATGCACGACCCGGGCGAGCGGCTGCAACGGCGCTACGAGGTGATCGGGAAGGTCTACGACTTCGACCCGCTGCCGGAGGAGGACCTCGGGCCGAGCGAGCCGTTCGACGGGCGCGCGCACGGCAAAACCTGGGACGACATGCTGCGCTGCCAAGCCGGCCGGTGCTGATGCTCCACGGCGACTGGGATCCGCACCCGGGGCGCATGATCCGCGACGGCCTGCTGCCGAACCTGCCGCACCTGGAGTACGCCGAGCTGGAGCGCTGCGGCCACAGGCCCTGGGCGGAGCGGCACGCGCGGGCGCCGTTCTTCGCGGCGCTCCGCGCGTGGCTCAGCCGTCATGCCGCGAGTTAGCGCTTGCCCGCCTTCTCGAGCTCGGGCATCATCTTGTCGATGGCCTTCAGCTCCTCCGCGGTGATCCCGCCGACCGACTTCTCGGCGCTCTCGGTGCCCTGGATCATGCCGGCGTGGGCCTGCTCCATCTGCTTGCGGGCTTCGGCGGGCATGGAGTCCATGCTCTTGCCCATTTCCTTCTGGGCCTTCTCCATGGCCAGCTTGTAGGCGCCGACCCACAGCTTGGAGGTGGTGGCAGCCCACTCTTCCCAGCTCGCAAAGCCGTGCTTCTTGACGATGGCGGTCAGCTCGGCATCGGCCTTGATCCCGGCCAGCCCCGCGGCCATCGCGGACGGGCCGCTGGCGCCGGTGCCCTTGAACTTCTCCGTGACCGCTTTGATCTTCGGGTCCTTGATCGTCTCGAGCACGTTCTTGATGTTCTGCTCGGTCAGCTCCAACGGCTTGGCGACGCCGGGTGTCGCGGGGGTGGGAGCGGCGGCCGAGGGGGACGGGGCGGCGGGCGCACCGGTGTCGGCCGGAGCCGGGGTGGTCGGGGCGGGGGCGGCGCCGCCGGTGTCGGCCGGCGCGGGACCGGGCTCCGGCTCCTTGGGCGCGCAGCCGGCGGCGAGGGCCAGCACGGCGCCGAGGAGCAGACAGGCGAGAAGCGGGCTTCGCATGGATTCCCTCCGTGGAATGCGGGATTGTACCGCGATTCGCCCCGTTCCGGGCGGAGTCGCCGCAATCGTCTCTTCACAAGGCGCCCGACGTTGCGCCGCGGCCCGCGGCCGGATACGCTCCCGCGCGGGAGTGCCCCATGCCCCTGTCCCACCGCGACAACTACCTCCGCAACGCCCGCTTCCAGACGCCCGAGTGGATCCCGTCGGTGGTCGCAATCTCCGGCGCCACTCGGGCGGAGCTGGGGCCGGCCCTCGATGACGTGCTGGCGCGGCACCCCGTCTTGTTCCCCGGCTTCCAGCCGGGCGGCCACGACTACGAGGCCATGCGCCGCGCCCAGGCCGACCAGCGGATGCAGACCATCGTCGATGCGTGGGGCTGCACCTGGCAGTTCAACCTCGGTGGACTGGAGGGCCTGGTGGTCGGCCACCCACTGGACGACTGGAGCAAGCTCGCCGACTGGCGCGCGCCGGATCCCGCCGCGCAGGCCGACCGCGGGCCGATGGACTGGGAGGCCACGCGCCGCAACGTCGCCGCCGCGCGGGCCGCCGGCGGGCTGACCGCCGGGCACACCTTCCACGGCTTCCTCTTCCTCAGGCTCACCTACCTGCGCGGGTTCGAGAACCTGCTGCTCGACATGGCCGAAGACTCGCCCGAGCTGCGGCGAGTGGTCACCGCCATCGAGCAGCACACGCGCTATCTGGTGGACCAGTACGTGGGCATGGGCGTGGACATCATGGAGTTCGCCGACGACCTCGGCACACAGGAGCGCAGCCTGATCAGCCCGGCTATGTTCGCCCGCTGGTGTACGCCGACCTACCAGGCGGTGATGCAGCCCTGCCGCGAGGCAGGCGTGCTGGTGGGCCTGCACAGCGACGGCTACATCATGGAGCTGCTGGACGAGTTCGCCGCCGCCGGGGTGGACATCGTCAACCCGCAGGACCTGTGCAACGGCATCGATGCCATCGCGCGCGAGTGCAAGGGCCGCTTCTGCATCCGCCTCGACATCGACCGGCAGGTCATCGTGCCCTACGGCACAGGCGCCGAGATCCGCGACCTGATCGAGGAAGAGGTGCGCAAGCTCGGCTCGCCCGAGGGCGGGCTGGAGTTCATCTGCGGCGTCTATCCGCCCACCCCGCCGGGGAACATCGACGCGCTCTGCTCCGCACTGGAGGAGTTCCGGACGTACTGGTGGGACTGATCAGTCGCCGGCCATCGCATTGCTGCGGCCCCGCCCGCGCGACCGCTGCCGGCCGCCGCGGCTCCGGCCGCGGCCCGACTGTCCGCGGCTCGGCGGTGCCTCGCGCATCCGCAGCGCCTTCTCGCGCCCGGCCTCGGAGTGGTAGGGCTGGTCCGTCACAATCGGCAGATGCGTGTCGATCTGCCGCTCGATGTCGCGCAGGCTGCCGATCTCGTCCACGTCGCAGAACGTCACCGCCACGCCTTCAGCTCCGGCGCGCGCCGTGCGGCCGATGCGGTGGACGTAGCTGTCCGGGTCGTTCGGCAGGTCGTAGTTCACCACGTAGCCGATGTCGTCGATGTCCAGCCCGCGCGCCGCCACGTCCGTGGCCACCAGCACGCGGATGCGCCCTTCCTTGAAGCTGCGCAGCGCCGCGTCGCGCGAGGACTGCAGCTTGTCGCCGTGGATCGAGTCGCAGCTCAGCCCGCCGTAGCGCACGATCTGGCTGGCCAGGCGGCTGGCGCCGTGCTTCGTGCGGGTGAAGACCAGCACGCGCTCGAGCTCGAGGTCGCGGACCATGTCGCACAGCAGGGCGCGCTTGTCGGCCCGGTCGACGAACATCACGCGCTGGTCCACCTGCTCGACAGGCGTGGCCGACGGCGCCACCATCACCTCGGCGGGATCGTTGAGGATCTCGCCGGCCAGGTGGCGGATGCGCGGCGGCACGGTGGCCGAGAACATCATCCCCTGCCGATTGCGCGGCACGGCGGCGAGGATCTCGCGCACATCGTGGATGAAGCCCATGTCGAGCATCCGGTCAGCTTCGTCGAGGACCAAAACCTCGACCTTCCACAGCCGGCAATAGCCCTGGTTCATGAGGTCGAGCAGGCGGCCCGGGGTGGCCACGAGCACGTCGACGCCCTTGGCCAGGGCCTGCACCTGCGGGTTCTGGTGTACGCCGCCGTAGACCACGGCATGGGAGATGCCGAGGTGGTAGCCGTAGGCGGTGAGGCACTCGTCGATCTGCATCGCCAGCTCGCGGGTGGGGCTGAGGATCAGCGCGCGGCAGCCACGCAGACCGGGGTCGCGCGGCTCGGCGGCGAGGCGCTGCAGGATGGGGAGCGCGAACGCAGCGGTCTTGCCGGTGCCGGTCTGGGCGCAGCCCAGGAGATCGTTGCCGGCCAGAAGGTGAGGGATGCTCTCGCTTTGGATGGGAGTGGGCTCTAGGTAGCCCGCATCGGAGATCGCACGCAGGAGGGGCTCGCAGAGCCCGAGTTCAGCAAACTGGGTCACGTAGGGTCTGGTTCTTTCCGAGAGGACTGACCGCCTGCCCGGCCGGTGGCCGGAATGGCAGTTGCGGTCGCGCAGCTCGCCCGAGGGGGGACTTGAGCCATCGGTCCTTCGTCGCAGGGGCCCCGGTTCGGGCGCGACGGTAGCATCAAGCAGCCGTGACGAGGCCGTGAGTGGCTCGGGAGGCGGAAGCGCTGCGGACGAGCGGGAATGACAGCGTCCTGAACCTAAGTTCGACCGGCCCCGAGCACTCTGCGCGACTTCGCGCTGTCCGCTGCGGGGACCGGAACAAGGGCATTGTAACACAGATGGGAGAGAGGGCAAGGAATTCGATCTCGCGGCTGGCCGCTATCGTTCCGCCCGCTGCACCAGCGGCACGTCCCAGCGCATTGTCAGCTCCACTGGGTCCGCTTCAGTCCCGGCGTGCCACTGCCGCTCGAACCCGGCCCCGCCGAGGCGATCGCGCAGCGTGGCCAGATCCCGCTCGTGCTCTTCGCGCTGACTCTCCGGCAGCGGCGCGCCGATCTCCGAGCGCAGCGCCTCGGCCGCCGCGTAGAAGCGCACCGCGTCATCGTCCTGGTCGAGCCGCAGTGCGACCTGGCCCAGGCCCAGGAGTGAGCTGGAGAGCGAGAGCCGGTCGCCGATCTCGTCGGCGAGCTGCGCTGCCTCCGCGTAGAGCGCGGCCGCCTCGCGCTGCTCGCCGCGCTCGTAGTGCACGGAGCCGCAGTGGTTGCAGGCGATCACCACATCGCGCTTCTCGCCCACCTCGCGGCTCAGCTCCAGCCCCTGCAGGCAGTGGTCCAGCGCGCGCTCGGGCTGGCCCAGCGAGGCGTAGACGAGGCCCAGTGAGCTGAGGGAGGAGGCGATGCCGGCCCGGTTACCCAGCTCCCAGTGGAGCGCCTGAGCGCGCTCGAAGTGTGCCAGCGCGACCTCGAACTCCCG
>JACPDV010000252.1 GCA_016183835.1 Armatimonadota bacterium | reverse complement strand
GGAGATGACGAAAGTGCGCGCTCGCGCCGAGGAGTTCGCCGAGGAGCGCCTTCTCGACCTTCTCGCCCCGCGTCCCCCGAAGCGCCGCGCCGAGGAGTCGGGACGGCCGACTCGAACACGCGGCCGAACCTGGAGTGCTACGCCATGCGGAAAGCGGTCGCGATCGACGGGCGAGGGGTCATCTCGGTGCTCGAGCAGCCCATCCCCACGCCGCTGCCCGGGCAGGTGCTGGTGGAGATGCGCGCCAGCGCCATCTCGCCCGGCACCGAGCTGGGCGGGGTGAGGCGGCAGCGCGAGAACCCGCGCGAGAGCTCGCCGCGCGTTTTCGGCTACGGCAATTCCGGCGTCGTGATCGGCCGGGGCGAGGGGACCGAGGAGGAGTACCCGCTCGGCCTCCGCGTGGCGTGCATGGGTGGCGGCTACGCGGACCACGCTACGCACTGCGCTGTGCCGCGGAACATGAGCGTGCCCATCCCCGACGGGGTCAGCTTCGAGCAGGCCGCCTTCACCTGCCTGGCGGCCACGGCACTGCACGCCATCCGGCGGGGCGAGACCCACCTGGGCGAGTACTGGGCGGTGTTAGGGCTCGGGCCGGTGGGTCAGTTCGCGCTGCAGCTCGCGCGGGTGGCCGGCGCGCACGTTTTGGGGGTGGACCGGCTCGACAATCGGCTGCAAACGGCGCTGGCCGGCGGTGCGCACCGCGTGGTCAACAACGCCGCGGAAGATGCGCCGGCGGTGGCGTGGGAGTTCAGCCGCGGACACGGGTTCGACGGCGCGGTGCTGGCCTTCGGCGGCGACGGCACGCCGGCGCTGAACCAGGCCTACCAGATGATGAAGCTGGCGCCCGACACGCACCGCTACGGCAACATCGTGGCGGTGGGCGGGGTGACGGTGCAGGCCCTCCTGGCGGCGGGACTGGGGAACGTCGACATCCGCAGCAGCGCCCGTCCCGGCCCCGGCTACCACGACGAGGCCTGGGAGCACGGCGACGAGTACCCGCCCGTGTTCGTCGAATGGACCACGGAGCGCAACCTGGAGGAGTGCCTGATCTTCATGCAACAGGGCCGCCTGCGGGTGGACCCGATCATCACCCATCGCGGCCCGATCGACGACGCGCCGGCGCTCTGCGATGAGCTGATCGAGCACCCGGAGCGGGCCATCGGGGTGGTGCTGCTCGGCGGCTGAGGCCGTGCAAAGGTGGGCCGGATGCAGGGCTGCCGTCTCGTCTTCACGGGCCTCGGGCGAGTCGAGCTGGAGCCGTTCGGCATCGACCCGCCGGGGCCGGGGCAGGTGCTCTACCGCACGCTCGTGACGCAGCTCTCCGCCGGCACCGAGACGGCCAAGTTCGTCGGGTTGCAGCAGGTCGAGTTCCCCTGGGTGCCGGGCTACGCCGCGGTGGGCGAGGTGCTGGAGTGCGGGCCGGGCGTGACCTCGCCGCAGGTGGGCGAGCGGGTCTACACCTACGGGCCGCACGCCAGCCTGGGCGTCACCCAAGTGCTCCACGCCCGCGTGCCCGACGGGTTGGCGGCCGAAGCGGCGGTGTTCGCGCGGCTCGGCACCGTGGCGCTCACTGCGCTGCGCGTGTCGGACGTGGAGCTGGGCGACCGGGTGGCGGTGCTGGGTCTCGGCGTGGTGGGCAACCTGGCGGCGCAGCTCTTCCAGCTCGCCGGGTGCGAGGTGTTCGGGCTGGAGACCGACGCCTTCCGCCGTGAGCGCGCGGCGGCGTGTGGCGTGCGGCACGTGGTGGACGCGACGGTGGAGGGCGGGGTGCCCGAGGTGAAGGCGCTGACCTGCGGGCGCGGCTGCGAGTGCGTGGTGGAGGCGGTGGGCCGGCCGCAACTGGTGGAGACCGCCTGCGCGCTGGCGGCGCCGCGGGGCGAGGTGGTGTGGGTCGGCTCGCCGCGGGGCGAGTGGGTGACGGACGTGACGCCCATCCTCAACCAGGTGCATCTGTGGGGCAACGGCTGCTTGACCTTCAAAGGCGCGCACGAGTGGCGCATCCCGGTGCGGCCAAGCGACGGCCTCAAGCACTCGCTGGAGTCGCACGCCGAGCTGCTCCTCCGGCTCCTGGCGGAGGGCCGGCTGGCGACGGAGCCGCTGCGGACGCACCTCGCCGAGCCGGCGGCGGCGCAGGGCCTGTACGAGGCGCTGCGCGACCGGAAGCCGGGTCATCTGGGGGTCTTGTTCGATTGGCGCGGGATGGCCTGAGCGGTTTTTCGTAAGGGTGTTGACTCGCCCGAATCCGCGGGCTATACTCCGCGGCGGACGGAAGTCCCGAGCGGGTTGCGAACTCGGAAGCCGGTGGGAATCCGGCACAGCCCCTGCTACGGTGACCGGCGACGAACGCCGCAACAGCCATTGGGCCTCGGCCCGAGAAGGCGCGGCGGGAGGATGACCCGGGAGTCCGGAGACCTCGCACCCGCGGATCGCTTACCGGCTCAGTGGGAGTCCGGGTTAGCCCCTCCGCGTCTCGCGGTCAGGTTGCTACATCCCCTCCCACCGCCGTGGGAGGCACGATGGCAGAGCCTGCGCGCCGCGAGCTACTGGTCCCGGTCCTCGCCTCGCTGTTGCTGCACGCCGTGCTCTTGGCTGTGCCGCTCCGCAGCCATGCCCCCGCGTCCAAGATGATTGCCCTCCGGGTGGTGGTGCATCATCCGCGCACTGCGATCGCCCGGTCCGCTGCCGGCTCGCGCTCCGTCTCCCCTCTACCCCCGCGCCCCGCGGCTCCCGCCGCTGCGCCAGCACAGGCCCGGCCCGGCCTGTACCGACCCGCCGGCTGGACCCCCGCGGCAGGCTCGCCGGGCCGGGCGTCGGTGGGGCGCGGCTCGCCGCACGTGGCCGGACGCCGGGTGCTCGCGCCGGATGCCGTCGAGGCCGCCACGCTCTTCGTCGACCGCGGCACGAACGACGGTCCGGCCCTGCTCGCCTCCGCGGAGGGCCGACCCAGCGGAGCCGATGGGCCGGGAGGCGGCGGACCCGGGGCGGTGACGGGCGGCGTGCCCGGGGGTGTGCCCGGCGGTGTCGTGGGCGGCAGCCCGCCGGGCGTTCCTGGCGGGACCGGCGATGCGCCCGGACTCACACCGGCTTCGTTCGCCCCGAGCCGCCCGTCAGCGGGCGCCGGCAACGGTGGTGGGGCAGAGCGGCAACCGCCGCGCCCGGTCGTCCGGCACAAGGCGGAAGCCGCTCCGGTCGGGCCCGCCGCGGCTTCTCCGCCGGCACCGGCCGCCGCGCCCGCCCCGCACGCCGCGGCGCCGCAGCCCGAGCGGGACGCGCCTGCGCCCGCGCTGGCCAGGCCCAGCGAGCCGAAGGACCCGCCCGCGGCCAAGCCGGCCCCGGCCGACGATCTGCCGGAGCGCCCGCGCCCTACCGCGCGGCCCCGGCCCGACGGCCTGCGCAGTGAGAAGCTGACCAGCCGCGTGCCATTGCGGGTGCACATCGCGGTGAGCGCCGACGGCCACATCACCTCCGTGTCGGTGAGCAGCTCGTGCGGCGACTCGGCCATCGACGACCGGGTGTGCTCGTTCGTGCGTCGCGAGTGGCGCTTCAGCCGGGCACGGCAGGGCGGCTCCTTCTCGCAGACCTTCCAGGTCCAACCGGCGGAACCCAGGTGAAACCCTTGCTCGCAGTGCTGTGCCTCCTGCTGATCCTGCCGGCCGTGGCCGACGAGCCGGCTCCCACCGAGGAGCTGCCGGAGATGGAAGTCTCCGTGCAACGCTACCGGCAGCCGAAGGACGACGTGGCGGCGGCGCTGGCGGTGATCGACCGCAAGGACCTCGACAAGCGCGCCGGCGAGAGCCTCCGCGACGTGCTGGCCGACATCCCCGGGTTCGACATCCGGCCGCAAGGCTCGGCCGGCGCCCAGGCCGGGATCAGCCTCCGCGGCTCACGCACCGAGCAGATCCTGGTGCTGATCGACGGGCGGCGGGTCAACACCGCGCAGGGCGGCGGTGTGGACTTCAGCAACCTCCCGCTCGACAGCATCGAGCGGATCGAGATCCTGCGCGGCGGCGGCTCGGCGCTCTACGGCTCCGACCCCGTGGGCGGCGTGATCAACATCGTCACCCGCAAGTCGGGCGGCGGCGGGGTCGAGACGCACCTCTCGTGGGGCTCGTTCGACACCTACGACATCGGGCTGGGCAGCGGGCAGACCATCGGCCGCGGCAACTACCGGGTGGACTTCGACCGCTTCGTGCAGACCGGTGACTTCGAGTTCAAGGACAACCAGGGCGTGCGTCAGCACCGGGGCAACAACCGGCTCCTGCGCACGGATCTTCGCGCGCAGGGCGGCTACGACTTCGGCGCGGGCGGCGCCCTGACGGCCGGGTTCGGCATCTTCTTCGACCCGACCGGCGCCTTCCCCGTCGACGCCAACCACCGCAACCGGCTGCTCGGCGGCGAGGTCCTGGCGGTGCTGGACGGGCCGGGCGCGCACCGCGGAGTGGCCGGCCTCGACTTCCGGCGCGAGACGATCCGGAGCACCAACGACGGCCGGCACCACCGCACCACAGCGGGAATCTTCGGCTCGTACGAGCTGGCGATCGGGCCCGTGACGCTCCTGCCCTCGCTGCGGGTGGACGGGCAGACCGGCGAGCGGCCCATCGTCAGCCCCAAGTTCGGCCTCGTGGGCCGCGCCGCGCGGAACCTGAAGGTGCGGGCCAACGCGGGGCGATCGTTCCGCGCGCCGTCGTTCGACGATCTCTACTGGCCGGAGGATGCCTTCGCACGCGGCAATCCGCTGCTCACCCCCGAGCACTCCACCGAGTGGGACGTGGGGCTGGACTGGCAGACCGGCGGCGGCGGGACCGTGTCGGTGGGCTACTTCAACCGGAGCAGCCGCGACCTGATCGTCTGGCAGCCCGGCGCGGGCAACAAGTGGATGCCGCAGAACCTGTCCAGTGTGCGGTTCCAGGGCATCGAAACGAGCTTCGAGCTGCCGCTCTTCGGTGTTCGCGGGCTGACCGTGCGCGGCGGCTACTACTTCCTGAAGGCCACCACCCATAGCGGCACCGCGGCGGAGCAGAACAAGCAGCTCGTCGGCCACCCCGTGCACCAGGGCTCGGCCGGGATCTGCTACGAGCAGCGCCGGTGGCTCGCCGACCTGGGCATGCGCACCGTGGGCGCGCGCTTCACCACCGCCGCCAACACCCAGACTCTGCCCTCGTACGCCGTGCTCGACCTGGTCGGCCGGTGGCGGCCCGACGCGCGAACCGAGCTGCGCGTGGAGGCGCTCAACCTGCTGAACACGTCGTACCGAACCGTCCTCGACTACCCCGTGCCGGGCCTGGAGCTGCGCTTCACCGGTTCCCGGCGATTCTGACCATCAAGGAGCCATCGCCATGCGTTCCGTAACCTTGCCTGGCCCTCGCTGTGCCTGGGCACTGGCCTGCGCCGGCCTCCTGGCCGCCTTCAGCCTCGGCCTGTTCGGCTGCGGCGGAGCCGGGAAGACCGCTCTGGACCTCGGCGGCTCAGCCGTCGACGCGCTCCAAACCAGCACCACGACCGGCGCCCTCGAGGCCCGGCTGGTCAACGCCGCCGGGAATCCGCTGGCCGACCAGAACTGCACTCTCAACGGCAGCGCGCGACAGGTGTTCAGCCTGGCCCTCACCACCGATGCGCTGGGTGTGCTGCGAGCCGGCAACCTGCCGCCCGGCGACTACACCATCAACGCCGCGGGCAACGCCTTCACCAGCCCGGTCGCCGCCGGGCAGATCACCACCCGCCGCTTCTCCGCCGCCGACCCGACCCACCCGCGAAGCGACCTCGGGCTGCTCTACGTGGTCAACGGCCTGGCCAAGACCCTCAGCGTGGTGGACACCGACTCCCGCGCGGCCACCAACAACGTGATCAACACCGGCGAGGCGCCCAACCAGGTGCTCTTCGACCGCGGCATCGGGTACGTGGTCAACTCGTTGAGCAACAACGTGCAGCGCTTCAACCCGACCACCAACCAGGCTATCGACAACATCGCCACGGGCACCGGCACCAACCCGTTCTATCTGGCGATGGTCAGCCCGACCAAGGCGTACGTGTCCAACCTGTTGACTAACACCATCGCCGTGGTGAACCTCGCCACCAGTCCGCCGTCGGTCACCGGCACGATCCCCAACGTGGGCACCTCGCCCGAGGGCATGCTGCTGGTCAACGGCCGGATGTACGTCTGCGCCACCGGCTTCTCGTTCATCGGCTTCACCTACGGCCCCGGCCAGGTGCACGTCATCGACACCGCCACCGACACGCTGCAGACCAGCATCCCGACCGGCGATGCCAGCAATCCGCAGGCGATGGTGCTGGGCGCCGACGGGATGATCTACGTCCTGGCCAGCGGCGCGGTGAGCTTCGATCCACCCGACTTCATCGCCAATCCGGCGGGGAGCCAGGTCTTGCGGATCGACCCCAGCACGAACCAGATCGTCGGCCCGCCGCTGGACCTGACGGGCAGCACGATCCCGAACTCGAACTGCGGTGCCATCGCTCTGGCGCCGAACGGCCTGGCGTTCCTGTCGGATTCGAGCAGCAACATGCTGCACGTGATCAACACCGCCAACGCCACGGTGGTGCGCACCGGCGCGCAGGGCCTGCCCGCGGGGAACAACCCGCTCGGCGTGGCCGTCAGCGCGAACGGGCGGGTTTGGGCGTTCAACTTCGGCGACGACACGGTGAGCTGCTTCGACGCCTCGACGCTGGCGTCGGTGGGCGCGCCCGTGGCGCTCGGCGACGGCCCGCAGACCGGCGTCGGCCGCGCCGAGGCTGCCGGCAAGGCGACGCTCGAGGTGTGAGGCGATGCCGATCGAGGTGCATCCCGGTGTCCTGGGCGGCCGGCGCCGGCGGCAGGGCTTGATGGCCCTCCTCCTGCTGCTCCTCCTCGGCGTGATCTATGGCATCCGGCGCGTGCCTGCACCCCGCTCGGAGGGTGGGCGAGGCCAGCCGGCGGCCGGCGACAGCGGTCAGGCCGCCCCGGCCGCCAGGGCAGCGCAGCTCGCCACCCTGGTGCTCCAGGGCACCGCGCTCGACGTCGGCCGGCAGCACGGGCGGCAGCTCCACGGCGCCGTGCAGCGGGTCACCGAGTGGCTCTTCAACTCCTGCCTGTCCGCCCGTGGGCTGCGCCGCGAGCAGGCCGTGGAGCGGGCCAAGGCGCTCCTCGAGTGCGTGCCGCAGCCGTATGTCGACGAGCTGCGGGGCCTGGCGGAGACCAGCGAGGTGGCGTTCGACGACCTGCTGACGTTGGCCTGCCTGGCGGAGACCGACGGCTGGGGCGACAGCACCGGCTACGCCGCCATGCCGCCCGCGACGCTCGGCCGGGAGCTGTTCTTCGGCTGCGCATTCGACTTCCCGCAGCCGCCGCCCGCGGACGGGCTGGTCCTGCTGTCGGTGCACACGGAGGGCGCCAAGGCGTGGACCGGGCTCACGCTGGCCGGGCTGATCGCGCCGCTGGCCGGGATGAACCGCGACGGGCTGTGCGTGGCCGCGCTGCGGGTCGACGACGAGGAGAGCGCTTCGGAACACGGCATCCCGTCGCTGCTCCTGGCCCGCCGGCTGCTCGAGGAGACCGCGGATCTGAAGTCGGCCGCCGCGGTCTGGGAGAAGGTGAAGCGGCCGCGCCGGGGCAACTTGCTGGTCGCCCAGACGAAGCCTGAGCTGGACGCTCAGGTGGTGGAGGCGAGCCCGGACAAGCGCGAGATCCGTGGCAACGACGAGGGCCGGCTGGTGGTCACCAACCACTTCCGTGAGTTGCTCAGGCATCGCCTGCCCGACAGCGAGCGCGGCCGCTGCCGGCGCTACGACGCGCTGCGTACCTGGCTCAGCGACCACGCCGGCAAGCTCGACGGCGCCGCGGACCCGCTGGCGGAGGCCGGCTGCTACGGCGGCGCCACGGCGCTCTCGGTGCTCCTCCGGCCGGTGACCGATCAGCTCGCCGTGGTGACCTCGCCCGGCACCGAGGGCGCCGCCTGGCAGAAGTGGAGCTGGGCCGACGACGGGCGCCTGACCGCCGGCGGGACGGCCGGACCATGAGCGCGGCGGCTCCGGCCTGGGCGGCGGTGGTGGGCGTGCTCGCCGCCGCCGCGGTGAGCCTCACCGACGCTATGCAGTCACCCGCCGGGGCCGTCAGTTTCGCTGCTTGGAACTGGGCCCGCAAGACCTTGCTCCGCGCCGTGTCGCTCACCGCCTTCGTCTACTTCACGCAGCACCTCACCGCCCGCCTGGCGGATGCGGTCTGGCACGATCTGGACGTCTTCCTGCTGCGCGCCACCGACGAGCCGGCCACGGCGGCGTGGCTGCCGCTCTGGCTGGGGTTCAGCGCCGGCTTGGTCGGTTGCGTGGTCACGCTCCCGCCGCGCATCGCCGCCTCGCTGGCGTGGTTCGTGGCGTTCGCCGCGGTGTGCCAGACGGCGGCCGTCGTGCGGCTCCTGCCGCTGCCCCACGGCGACGGCGCCAGGCTGATGGGCATCGGCGCGGTGACCTGTCTCCCGGCGGTCCTGCTGGCGCTGGCGAGCGAGCTGCGCGCCGCGGCCGACCGCACCGCCGACGACGCCCCGCTGGGCGAGCTGCGCGGCATCTTCGCCGGCTCGGCGGTGCTCTTGCTGCTGGCGGCGCCGGTGTGCCTGTCGCAGCGCTGGCTCGAGTGGCAGGCGCCGCGGCTGCTGGTGCTCCTCCCCGCCGGCGGGCTGTCGATCTACTGGGTGCTGTCGTCGGCCCCGCACGGACAGACCGAGGGCTGGCGCGCGGCGGTGCGGTCGTGGGCGCAGGCGCTGGGCGAGCGGAAGCGCAACGCCTGGATCGTGTTCACCGCCCTGGCCTGCCTGTGGCATAGCTGCGTGGTGTTCACGGTGACGACCCGCGTGGCGGCGGAGAGCTGGCAGGTGCTGGCGCGGGTGGCGGCGTGGCCGCAGCTCCTGGCGGGCGAGCCCGAGCCGGGGGCCGACCGCTGGCGCGCCGCGGCGGGCCGTCTCGACATCCTGATCGCGCGCTACGACGGGCATCCCTGGTGCGGCCAGTGGCTGCTGATGCGCGCCTGGATCGAGGATCAGCAGCTCGGCGGACGCTATCGCGCGCGGGTCATGCTGCTCGTGGCGGCGAAGGCCTATCCGCACGCCCGCGCCGCGCCGCCGCCGTACTGGGCGGCCGGCGCCACCGTGGGCGAGGTGGCGCACGCGATGCTCGAACGATGGGGCGTGCTTGTGGACCCCGGCTCCCAGCCGGCGTAGTCACGGCCCCACCATTCCGCCCTCCGCGAACCGCTCGATTCGGTGGAACGTCAGGTGGTTGGCGTCGTGGAAGTTGCGCGCGCCGTTGAACGCCGTGCGGCAGGCCGCGACGATGTCCTTGCCGTCGAATTCCCAGTCCACGTACTGGTAGCCCACGTACCGCGGCGCGTAGTCGGTGGCGTCGCGGAGGATGTCCCGGCGCGGAGTCCAGTGCCACAGGTCGGGCGAGCTGGTGAGCGTCAGCACGCTGCGCATGCCCGGCTGGTCGGGGCGCGTCACCCGGCTGACCAGCGACCAGTACAGCCCCGTGGGGGCGTGGTGGCGGATGGTGAACTTGCTCATCCCGCCGGGGAACGGGAGCACGCGGTCGAAGGCCAGCCGGCGGCCGCCGTCCTCGACCCGCAGCGCCACGGCGCGTCCCTCGTGAGGCAGCGTGTTGTAGCGCAGGACGTTGAGCAGCCGGCCGGCCGGGTCCAGCACCAGGTTGCCCTCGAGATAGCCCTGCTGCTCGCGGACGGTGGTGAAGCCCGCCGGCAGCCAGGCGGGGTCGTAAGGCAGGGGCGCGCTCAGCCGCCAGGCGGCTGGGTCGCGCAGGTCGGCCTCGACGGGCACCGACGCCACCACCGCCTGGAAACCCGCCGGCCAGGTGCCGGTCTGCAGCTCCACGCCCGTCCACAGCCGCCCGTCGTGCTCGACCACGGGCACCGGCGCCTTGTGATAAGGCCCCTCGGCGACCACCGCCGGTCTCTCCCAAGTGCGCCCGCCGTCGTCCGACCAGTGGAGCAGCAGATCGCTGTATTCGGTGCGGCAGGCGAGCAGGTAGAGCCGCCCGCGGTGGACGAACAGCTTGCCCCAGAAGGCGGGCTCCAGGTCGGAGAGGTGCGTCCACGTCGCGCCGCCGTCCGGCGAGCCGAAGACCCGCGTGAAGCTCTGCGGCCCGGGTCCGAAGAGATCGTGACTGGCCACCAGGCTGCCGTCGGGGAGGAAGGTGATCGAGGGGCTGCCGATGTAGCGCCCGTGCGCGGCGTAGTGGAGATCGTCCTTGTGAAGGTAGTCGATCACCACGCCGGGCACCGCGGCCGGGGAGACCAGGCGCTCGCCGCTCTCGGCCAAAACCGCGCCGGCGGTGTCGCGGGCGGCGACGCGGAGGGCGTAGTCGGCATGGTCGAGCAGCCCGTTCGCGGTGGCAGACCGGGCCGTGCCGGGCGCCGTCACGGTGGCGGCGTCGCGCGGGTCGGCGGTGCGGAGGCGGACCGACAGCTCGTAGCGGGCGGCCTGGACTCCGGGCGGCGGCTGCCATTCGACGGTGACCTGCGCGTGGCCGGGCACTACCCGCGCGATGGGGAGCAACTCGGGCTGGGTCATCTCCCCGGCGCTCCTCTCAATGCCGGATGGTGAAGTCCTTGGGGGCGTCCGCGACGCTGGCCGATTCCACCTCGACCTCGTCCACGCGCGCCATGGGCGGCCCGGTGTGACACCACTCCACCACCTGGTCGACCGTGGCGCCGGGCCCGCTGAGGAACGCCTCGACCGAGCCGCCCGGCCCGTTGCGGCACCAACCGGTCAGCCCGTTGCTCAGCGCGTGCTCGAGCAGCGCGAAGCGGAAGCCCACGCCCTGCACGCTGCCGTGAACCACCAGCCTGACCGCCTTCCGCCCAGTCGGCATCTGCTTCTCCTGCTCAACCCCCGCGCAGGGGCCGCTTGGTGGGCCGCCCCGGCGCGCGCGGGTAGGCGTCCGGCGTGGCGGAGAGCTTCTCCACCACCACGAATCGCCTCCCGCGGTGCTCCATCGTCCTCGGCGGGCCGCCGCCCAGCTTCTCGGCCACGCCCGCGGCGGCGGTCAGCTCGTCGTCGAGCCCCTCGCCCTTCGGCAGCACCGCCACGCCGCCCGGCCGGAGGAGTGGCAGGGCGTACTCGTAGAGCACCGCCAGCTCCGCCACGCGCCGCGCCGTCACCCGGTCGTGCCGCTCGCGATGCTCCGGCAGCCGCCCCGCTTCTTCCGCGCGCAGGGGCAGCACTTCGACGTCGAGCCCCATCGCGCGAGCCGCCTCCCGGATGAACGCCGCCCGCCGCTGGTGGCTCTCGATCAGGACGACCCGCAGCTCGGGCAGGGCGGCTTTGACGACGAGGCCCGGCAGCCCGGCGCCGGCGCCGATGTCCACCAGTGACGTCGGCCCAGTTCCGGCTGGGTACCCCCTCCTTGCCAAGGAGGGGGCAGGGGGAGGTCCAGTCACGCCAGGTGTGGCACAGGATGACGCGACGCCCGAGGGCTGGCCGACATCGGGCAGCACTGGACCTCCCCCTGCCCCCTCCTTGGCAAGGAGGGGGTGCGGAGTCGCTGCCACGGCCACCAGCACCGCCGCCAGCCGCAGCGCATCCAGGAAGTGCTTCTCCAGCAGCGTCTCGTCGTCGGCCTCGGCCACCAGGTTCATCGACTGGTTCCACTCCTGCAGGATCCGCCGGTAGGCGTCCAGCCGACCGACCGACTCCGGCGCCAGCGCGACACCCAAGTCGGCGGCACCGTCGGCCAGACGCTGGGCGAAGTCGCTCACGACGAGGAATCCACAACCCGCGCGCCGTCGAGGGCGGGGACCAGGAGGCGCGCCTCGGCGACTACGCCGCAGCGCCGCCAGGCGGCGAGCATGGCTTCGCCCACCTCCGCCGCCTCGCCGTCGCAGAGCGCCAGGATGGTCGGGCCGGCGCCGCTGAGCACCGCCCCGATCGCCCCGGCCTCGCGCGCCGCCTCCATCACCTCCCCGGCCCCGGGGATGAGGGGCAGGCGGTA
>JACPDV010000251.1 GCA_016183835.1 Armatimonadota bacterium | reverse complement strand
GGGATGCCGGCGGACTCGAGGTAGGGGTGCAGGCGGTTGTCGGCGAGCTTGTCCGCGGGCGGATGGCCGCCGATGTAGAGCGTATCGTGGTAGCCGTGGAAGTGGCCTTCGATGCGGAGGATCTTGTCGCGCCCGGTGAACCCGCGGCAGGCGCGGATCGCGTGCAGGGTGGCTTCGCTGCCTGAGTTGGTGAAGCGCACGCGGTCGGCGCAGGGGAGCAGTTCGCAGAGCCGGGCGGCCAGCTCACCGTGGTACTCGGTCTCGAAGGCGCTCAGCCAGCCGAGCCGGGCGGCGTGCTCGAGGGCGGCATTGATGGCGGCGTGGGCGTGGCCCAAGAGCGCGGCGCCGTGGCCGCAGCAGAGGTCGAGGAAGATGTTGCCGTCGGCGTCCCACACGCGGGCGCCCTCGCCCCGGGCGGCGACGAAGGCGCGGCCGAGCGCGCGGTTGAGCCGGGTGGAGGAGCACACGCCGCCGGGGATCACCTCGCACGCGCGCCGCCAGAAGTTCAGGGACCGGGAGTGCTCCATCGCCTTGTCCTGGTGCGCGGTTCGCCGCGCGCGCGGCGGGGCCTTCGCCACACGGTGACTTGTGGCTCCGTTCCGAGCACCTCTCCCACCGGCCTGACCCGGACTCGAATCGCCGACTCAGCGTCAATTCACGTTGGATAGAGCCGGCGTACCCCGTTGCCGGAATCCGGGAGCACACCCTTAGCCCAGTCGAAGGACTGGGCGCGGAAGCTCTATGGTGCGCGGGCGAAGAGCGCGCGGCGGCCGTGGGGCACGCCATGCGGCGGTCGGTGTGGCGCACGTTCCGCGACGCGGAGGCGAGCGTGGCAGATGCGCTGGCTGGGCATGTAGCCAACAGCAAGGAGAGCGGGGGCGGAGGCACGGGTGTACAGCACCCGGCGGGAGAGGAGGCCGGAAACCAGAGCCGTGCTCCGCCCTCAGTAGTGCCCCGTCGCCTGGAAATAGACGAAGTCGGCGCCCGAGCTGGAGAGCCCGAGCCCACGGTTGATCCGGCCGATGAAGCTGCCCGCCCAGAAGTGGCCGTAGCCCGCCTGCAGGTCGAGGTAGGGCCCGGCGCGCAGGCTGGCGATCAGGTCCAGCTCCTGCCCCACCTCACTGCCCGCCGCGCCGGTGGGGTCACGGAAGGTCCCGCCGCCCGAGGTCCGGTTCGGCGCACCGCTCGCGTTGTACCAGAAGTCCTTGCTGTTGTTGAGCCAGAAGGCGTTGTACCACACCTCCGCCGAGGCGATCCGGCCGATGGGCGCCTTGGCCTTGGCGAACACGTTGTGCAAGTTGCGCCACGCCTGGAAGTCCATGTAGCCGTAGTGGAGGTGGTTGGTGGGGTAGAGGTTCTGGAAGGTGGTCTGGTGCCCACCCGCGACGCCGGGTGTGGAGTCACCGCTGGCCGTGCAGAAGCCGGCGCTGAGGTCGAACGAGCCGAGCTTCCGCCCGCCCTCCATTGCCGCGGCGTAGGCGGTCACGTCGCCAACCTGGACAGCCGCCTCGATGTCGTAACGCCACTTGCCCACCGGCTGCGTGCGGCGGGCGCCAAGGGTGACGTAGCTCTTGGCCGCGCTGGCGTGGTCGTTGTTCCACAGGGCGTAGCCTTCCATTCGGCCGTTCCAGAGCTTGGGCCAGGTGGCGTAGAGGCCGTAGAAAGCGCCGCTGCTGGTGCCGGTGCCGGGCGAGCTGCCGAGCGCGGCGCCGAAGGCGTCGAGCTGCCAGCCCGGGCCGTGGTAGACGGCTTTGATCGCGTCGAAGCGGCGCGCGACGTTGTTCCACTCGAAGGCGCCGATCAGCCGCTGGTTGCCGTACGACAGCGCCTGCCGGCCGGCGATGAGGTCCACCCGGTCAGCGACCAGGCCGTTGGCGCGGACCCAGGCCTCCTGCACTTCCAGCCCGTTCTGCGCGGCGTTGCCGCCCTGCCCATCCCAGGCGCGCGAGTCCTGCCCTTGCACGGCCATCTCCCACCGCGCGTTGGGCTTGTAGTTCAGCCCGAGTCGCATCCGGTGGTACACCTTGCGACTGTTGTCGGCGGCGGCGGCCGTGAAATCGCGGTCATCCCGGATCTCGGCGCGCTCGCGGATCTGCGCGTTCACGGTGAGCTCCGGCGCAGCTCCCGCCAGGTTCACCCACAGCGCGATCGCAAGCCACCCGAGCGTGCGAGCCATCCCCGTTCGCATGGTCCCTGACCTCTCTCGGCGGCGCCGGATCTGCCATGTCGGAGGCGCCGCAGTGTACTTCAGGGTTCGAATATACTCTATGCGGCTGGCGGGGTCAACACCGCGGCGACTCTGAGAGCGATCCGTTGTGCCGGGGGCGTGCCGCTCGGGTGGAGTGGTCGTGTCGCACGGTCGGTCCGCTGCCCGTGTCCGGTCGGTGCAGGCGCCTTCCCAGCCGTACACGGGCAGCCGACTGCCCGTGTCACACCATCCTTCGAAGCGCGCCGGGTGAGATGCACTCCCCTGTCCCGCAGGATCCGTCTCGCGCGCGCCCAACCCACCAGCGGAGCCGCCCCTGCCCATGACACCCAAGCAGCGCGTGCAAGCCGCCATCCGCCACGAGGAGCCCGACCGCGTCCCCATCGGCGAGTTCGCCGTGGACTATGCCATCATCGAGAAGGTGCTCGGCCGCCGCAGCTACTTCCGCGGCAAAGCGCAGGAGATCCGGGCGCTGTGGGACGGGCACCGCGACGAGGTGGTCGAGAGCGCCAAGCACGACATCGTCGAGTTCGTCCGGCGCACCGGCATGGACCAGGTCGCCATCCACATGGTGCCGTGCAAGAACGCGGTGTTCGAGCGGCCGCGGCAGCTCGACGAGCGGACGTGGGAAGACAGCGCCGGCAACGTGCTCCGCTATTCCGACCAGACTCACGACCTGATGCTGCTGCAGCCCGGCGAGCACCCCGAGAAGCTGCCGCAGCAGCCTCCGCCGGACGGCACGCAGTGGGAGCTGTTCGACCACGTGGTGGCCGAGCTGGGCGAGACGCACTACCTGGTCGCCCGCGGCGCCGGGGGCGCGCCGACCGTCGGCTACTTCACAGCCCTCGGGCTCGAGGAGCAGCTCATGGCCATCGTGGAGCGGCCGGACGACGTGAAGGCCGCGCAGCTCCGCCATGGCCAAGCTGCCGGCGAAGCCACCCGCCGCGCGCTCGAGCGCGGCGCCGACGCCTTCTTCTGGGGCGAGGACTACGGCTTCAACAGCGGGCCGATGATGTCGCCCCGCCACTTCCAGGAGCTCTACGTCCCCGGTCTCAAGCTGCTCTGCGAGGGCGTGCACGCGGCCGGCGCGCCGGTCTTCTTCCACTCCTGCGGCAACCTCGAGCCGATCCTCGAGCCGATGGTGGACGCCGGCATCGACGTCTACCAGTCGATCCAGCCCATCGAGCCCATCCTGGAGTACAAGCGGCTCTACGGCCACCGCCTGACGCTGATGGGCGGGATGGACCTCCACCTCCTCGCCCGCGGCACGCCCGACGAGGTGCGCAGCGCAGCGCGGCTGGCCATCCGGCACCTGGCGCCCGGCGGCGGGTTCATCCTGGCCAGCAGCCACTCGCTCGGCGTCGCCACGCAGTACGACAACCTGATGGCCATGCTCGAGGTCGCCCACACAGAAGGAGGCTACGGCGCATGACGCTCTGCCTGCTCGCCGGGCTGCTGCTCGCCGACCCGGCCAACCTGGCGTTCAACGGCGATTTCGAGCAGGTCACCGCCGTCAGCCCGCCGCCCGGCTACGCCATGTGGGGCGCCGAGAAGTGGAAGGTGCCGGGCAACTACACCCGCGACGGCACCAACCCGCACTCCGGAGCCGCGTGCTTCCGCATCCACCACCCCAAGGACACCGGCGGCTACATCGTCGTGTCACCCGACCACGCCGTGCGGCCGAAGCCGGGCATGACCTACGACGTGGCTTTCTGGGCCCGCAGCGACACCGACACCCCGAGCCGCCTCGGCTTCACCTGCTACGAGACGGTCAACCCCTACCGGGACGCGCCCTTCGCCGGTTCTCACGCGCTGGCCGTGGGTCCCGAGTGGAAGGAGTTCCGGTTCACCGTGCAGGAAGGGCTCGACTTCTTCGTCCCGCCGTCCAACTACCTGCTCCTGACCTTCTACCCCACCACGCGGCCCGACGAGGAGAAGACCCTCTGGCTCGACGACATCGCCGTCACCGAGCACCCCAACCCCGACGGCGTGCGGCTGGTCAACGAGGCGACGCTCGGCCTGCCGCCCATCGAGCACCGCCTGCGGCCGGGCGCGCGGCTGGACGTCACGGTCGATCCGAGCAAGGTGGTCAGGCCAGCCACTCGCGACTGCGCGGGGATCTCCTTCCACCGTGTCTGCGGCTGGACCGGGCAGCCCTACGACCGGCAGGGCAACTACACCCTCGCGCCGCAGCTCGAAGGCGCCATCCGCGACCTGCGCCTGCCCATGACCCGCTTCTACGGCGTGGGCGACGAGCCGTTCAGCGTCGAGGAGTCGCTCGACCGCGTGGCCGAGGTGTGCGCCAAGTGCGGCATCCCGCTGGACCACGTGGTGGTCGAGCTGGAGGACCAGGGCGCGAACCGGCGGATCGAGCCGGCGGTGTGGGCCAGGGCGGCCTCGTACGCCAAGCGGCAGGGCTACGGGTTCCGCTACTGGGAGGTGGGCAACGAGGTCTACTCGCAGACCTTCAACGCGGCGCAGCCGATGGGCCGGGCCTACCCCACCCCGGACGACTACGTAACCCATGTGAAGGCGGTCTCGCAGGTGATCAAGGCGGTCCAGCCGGAGGCGCTGATCGGGCTCAGCATCGACCCGGGGCAGACCCGCTGGGGCAACTGGGTGTTGGCCCACGCCGCCGGCTGGTACGACTTCGTCTGCCCCCACTTCTACGCCGTGAGCCAGATCCACCGCCGCAAGTTCGAGACGGTGGCGCTGACCGACAGTCTGAGGTCGCTGGAGCGCTGCGCGCGACTCAACGCACTGATCCGGGCCTACAACCCGGACCGCGAGGTGTTCGTCTACGACACGGAGTGGGGCGCCATCTCCAGCGGGCCGAACGGGGAGCAGGCCGACGACGTGCCGCGCAATGCCAACACCTGGGGGATGCTCCACCGCGCGGTGCGGATGATCTACTACGCCCGGGAGGACTACCTCCGCGGCGCGAGCTCGTGGCAGATGCTCTCGGCGGTCCGCTCGCCGGGGTTTGGCACGCTGACCCGCGCCGGCGAGCTGCCCGGGCCGCTCACGCCGGTCCTCGCCACGAGCGCCGACCGGGGGCGGACGGTGTATGTGGTGATCGCCAACGCGAGCCTCGACCGCGACGTGCCGTGCACGCTGCGGCTCAAGGGCAAGACGGTGCAGCGCGCGCTCGGCACGCTCCTGCGCCAGGCGGACCCGGACGCGCCGCCGCTGGTGCACAGCGAGGCGGAGGTGGTGTCCGTGCTGCCGGTGAAGGTGGACGGGGAGACGCTGACTTTGACCATCCCGTCGCACGGGGTGGTGTTCGTGGCCGTGGGAGTGTGAGGGGAACGCCCGCGGAGGATGCGATGGATCGGACGTACCAGGACGGGCGGATTCACAAGCTGGCCGGCCAGCTCGAAGGCGCCGGTGTGGCGCCGGAGGTGGCGGGGGAGATCCTGGCGGGCGGCGAGGCGGTGGTGAAGGCCACGCCGCCGGCGGCCAAGGCGGCTTGGTTCCGCGGCGCGATGGAGCGCATGGACGCGCTGCTCGACGAGGCGACCCGGCACCGGGTGCGCGAGCGCTGCGCCTGCTGCCTGGGGGGCAAGCGCCTCGAGATCTCGAGGGGCATTGCGCGCGAGCATGCCTCGCTGGAGGAGCGCCTGCAGGCGGCGAACGAGGCGAAGTTCGTGTTCGGCCACGCGGTGAGCCGGCAGGACAATGGCCGGATCCTGGTGGAGTTCGCCCCGGCCGGGCTGGAGCGGTACGACTGCGTCTGCCTGCGCCAGGCCGGCGAGCCGATCTCGGCGACCTACTGCTACTGCTGCGGCGGGCACGCGAAGCACCACCTGCAGATCGCGCTGGGCCGCAAGCTCGAGTGCACGGTCCGCTCGTCCGCGCTGTCCAGCGGCGGGCGGGAGGCGTGCACGTTCGTGTTCGGCATGGTCGACTGAGCACCGTTTCGGGCCCGTTCGGCACGGTTTGACTCGCACTGCCGGGACGTGGTATAGCCAGCGCCGGGTCTGCGGCGATGTGCCGGGGTGACCGACGGGGGCGGCGGCGCAAGCGGCGCTGCCGCGGGGAGGGAACGCATGTCGCGGCGCAATACCTTTGGGCGTCGGGTCCGGTGCTTGGTGCTCGGCGTGACGGCGGCGGCACTGACGACCTTCGCCTTGGCGCACCCCCGGGTATGGCAGCAAGCAACTCCGGGCGGGCGACACGATGGTAATCCTGCCCGGCACCTACCGCATGGCCGCGTTCGATGACGACATCATCACTCCACGTGTCGACGGCCGGACCGACGCCTGGATCACGATCCGCGGCTCCGATCCGGCGAACCGCCCGGTGCTCACCGGCCGCGGCAGTCTGCTCGCCGCCGTCCTGCTGGGCGGGCGGCACTACGTGCGCGTGGAAGACCTGGAGATGACCAGCGAGCTGGACCAGCCCTACACGGGCGGCCTGCGGCAGGGCGTCGACGCCGGCGGCTCCGACGACCCGACCCTGCACACCGGCTTCATCACGCTGCGCCATCTCGCCATCCACCACGTGGAGGAGACCCCCATCAACCTGGGCGGCAACAGCAACGATGTGAACCTGGAGGACCTCGACCTCCACCACACCGGGGCCAGCGCCGTCGCCGCGCCCGCCGGCGTGGGCGGGGCCGGCTGGGAGCGGGTGGCCCTGCGCCGCAGCCATATCTACCGCATCGGCTGGTTCTCACAGGGTCTGGAGCAGACCACGCAGGACGTGGACGATAGCCGCCCGGACGGGATCGGCATGGAGCCTTCCGCCGGGCCGCTCGAAGTGGATCACTGCGTCTTCGAGCACTGCCGTGGCGACGGCTTGGACTCCAAGACTCGCCAGACCTACGTCCACGAGACCGTGATCGCCAACGTGCGCTGCGACGGCCTGAAGATGTGGTACGGCCTGACCCGCGTGCAGAACGTGCTCATCTACGGCGCCGGCGACACCGATCCCAACAACGGGCCCTGGGCCAGCATCGTGTTCGACGGGCAGGAGCCGGGACGCTACGAGCTGACCAACGTGACGGTGGACGACCGTGTGGAGCGCAACAACTACCCGGTCTACGCCCAGTACGCCAACCCGGTGACGGCCACCATCGCGCTGCGCAACTGCCTCTTTGCGCACGGCAGCACCACGTTCTTCTTCGACGATTCGGTGACCCTCGAGGCCGACCACACGCTCTTCTACCGCAACGGCCAAGCCGATGAGCCGGTGGTGCACGCCAACGGCCGCGACTATCTGCCGGCCGAGCTCGGGGCGCTGGGCACCGGCGTCGCCGCCGCCGAGCCGCAGTTCGTGCAGCGGGCTTGGGGCGGTGACGGCGACTACCACCTGCTGCCCGGCAGCCCGGGGATCAACACGGGGAATGCGACCGGCGCTCCGACGGTCGATCTCGACGGCCAAGCGCGGCCGGCCGGTGCGGCCGTCGACCTGGGCGCCTATGAGCGATGACCGGTGGGCGCGGCTACCGTCGGCGCAGCGGTCGGGGGACATCTCCGAAGGTGCCGCGGTTGTCGAGGGTCCGCGACTGATCCAGTATCTGGCGACCCTCGCTGAGGGCGGCCTGCCTCAGACGGCTGCCGGGCTTGCCGCTCACGCCGACTCGATCGGACGACTGGCGACGCCAGCCGCATCGAGTCCTCGGTCCCAGAGGGCACGGTCTGCGGTAGGCGCGCGACGCGGAATGCGTATGGTGTCCCGGGACTGGTCCCGGGACTGGT
>JACPDV010000250.1 GCA_016183835.1 Armatimonadota bacterium | reverse complement strand
CTGCCAGTCCGGCGGGGAGCCACCGCTGATCCAACCGGGAGAACCGCGTCAGCCCACGGTCACCGCCAGCCCCGGCACGCACGGCCCGACCTGCTCGTCCGGCAGCCGCACCACCAGCGCGCGCTCCGCCTGCTCCCACTTCACCTCGGCGGCGTAGCCCAGCAGCCGCACTGCCTTGACCGTCAGCCCCGAGTCGCGCCCCAGGCTGCGCACCGCCGCCTGCCGGGTGTCCGGGTAGCGCATCTGGTAGGCGTAGACCGTGTCGCCGTTGGCCGTGAAACGGAAGTCCTCGCTGGTCCAGGGCACCTGGTCCTCCTTGAAGGCTCCGGAGCGGCTGGCGGTGCCGCCCTCGCCGGCGACCCGCCACGGCCGCGTGCCGCCGATCCCCTCGCCGTTCAGCGCGTGCCATTCGGCGAGGACTTTGCAGATGTGCTGGCACTGCTCGTCGAGGCTGCCGTCGGGCCGCTGGGTCAGGTTGAGCAGCAGGTTGCCATTCTTCGAGACGATATCCACCAGCATCTCGATCACGTGGCGCGGCGACTTGTAGTTGAGCCGGCTGTCGTAGAACCAGCCGCCGACGCAGGTGTCGGTCTGCCAGGGCCGCTCGGCGACGGTGTTGAGCTGCCCGCGCTCGATGTCCATCACGCCCACCGTGTGGACCTGCGGGTTCGTGTCCTTCTGCGTATAGACCGCCTCGTTGCTCCCGCCGTGCAGCGCCGCGCTGGTGTTGTAGAGGTGGGCGATCAGGCTCAGGCCGACGTCGCCGAAGGGCACGCCGCCGTCGCTGTAGAAGAGGTCCGGCGCGTGCTGGTCGACGAGGTCCTGCATGCGGGCGAACCAGCGCTCGTGCCACCACGGGTTGGCGGTGTACCAGTCGCCGGTCTCGCCCTGGTTCGGGTGGTAGAGGTCCTCGTAGGCGGGGTCGCTCGCGTCGTAGGGCACGCCGGCGTACGGCCCGTCGGGGTCGCTGAGCTTGTTGCCCTTCCACCACGAGAACGAGGCGCCGAGGTGCTCGCTGACGCCGAACCGCATCCCGCGGCGCGCGGCGGCCTGGTGGAAGGCGCCGACGATGTCGCGCTCGGGGCCCACCTTCGCGGCGTTCCAGCGGTGGTGCGTGGAGTTCCAGTTGTCGAAGTTGTCGTGGTGCACGGCCTGGGCGACAAAGTACTGCGCGCCGGCGGCCTGGTAGAGGTCCATCAGCCCTTCGGGGTCGAACCGCTCGGCCTTCCAGAGGCGGACGATGTCCTTGTAGCCGAACTTGGAGGGATGGCCGTAGGTGCGCCAGTGGTGGACGTACTGAGGATGGCCGGGAAGGTAGAGGTGGCGGGCGTACCAGTCGCCGACCATCGGCACGCACTGCGGCCCCCAGTGGGCCCAGATGCCGAACTTGGCGTCGCGGAACCAGGCGGGGCACTCGAAGGTGCGGAGCGAATCCCAGGTGGGCTCGAACGGCCCGGGCTTGATGGTGGGCATGACGACGGCCTCCGGGGCGGGGAGTTCGGTGGCGGGGCGTAGGGACCTGTCGGCGTCGCCGAATCGCTCCGCGAGCGGCGCCCTCCCCTGCGAAGCGGGGGAGGGACGGGGTGGGGGCCGAACGGTGCGACGTGGCGGTTGACCGGCCCCCCCTCCCGGCCTCCCCCGCTTCGCAGGGGGAGGAGCCTCGCGCCTGCGCGGGGAACTCCGCTCCATGCGCCGACTGCTCTGCTTGCTGGTCCTTGCCGTCTCCGCCGTCTCGGCCGCGGACACCGTTCGTTTCGACTTCGAAACCAGCGACCTCCAGGGCTGGCGCGTCGTCGAGGGCCGCTTCGACAAGCTCCTCGCCGACCGCGTCTTCTACCACAACCGGCCCACGGAGCTGTTCAACCACCAGGGGCTGCGCTACCTCTCCACCCTCGACACCGCCGACAACGGCTGCGACGACCGCTTCACCGGCGTGGTCGAGTCCCCCGTCTTCGTCCTCGCCGGGCCGAGCGTACCGTTCCTGGTCGGCGGCGGGAAGCACCCGGAGACGTTCGTCGCCCTCTGCACCCTCGACGGCAAGGTCCGGCGGCGGGCCAGCGGCGTCGACGACGAGGCCATGCAGCGCGTGGCCTGGGACGTGCCCGAGCTGGTCGGGCAGCGGGTCTTCCTGCGCGTGGTGGACGCGCATACCGGCGGCTGGGGGCACGTCACCTTCGATGACTTCACCGCGGCCGGCAGCATCGACCCGGCCGCCACGGAGGAGCACTTCGCCCGCCGCCGGCCCGTGCTCCCTGGGCTGCTGGGCCTCTCCACCGGCGATCCGGCGACCCTTCGCGCCGCCGTCGCCGACCTGATGCAGACCTTCGGCGAGCGCTACCCGGGCGGCCCTGCCTACCTCCGCCGCCTGGACGAGCTGGCCGCGCGCGGCGACGTGGACGGCGACGACTTCGTCGAGCTGCAGCGCGAAGCGCTCCTGGCCAACCCGCTCGTCAGCGCGCAGCCGCTCCTCTTCGTCGCCCGCCAGCAGTACCGGCCCGACCATCACAACACCGAGACGATGTTCCAGACCGGCGAGATCAACACCGGCAGCTTCACCGGCGGCGGCGCGCTGAAGCGGCTCGACGTGCCGAGTGGTAACGTTACCACCCTGGTCGCTGCGCCCGAAGGTGTGGTGCGCGACCCGGAGGTCTTGTTCGATGGCCGGCGGATCGTCTTCGCGCTGCGCCGCAACATCCAGGAGGACTACCACATCTGGGAGGTGGGCGCCGATGGGACGGGCCTGCGGCAGCTCACCTCGGCGCCGGGCGTCACCGACATAGACCCGCTCTATCTGCCCGACGGCAACATCGCCTTCTCCAGCACCCGCGAGCCGAAGTACTGCATGTGCAACCGGCACATCATGGCCAATCTCCACGTCATGGACCCGGACGGGGCGAACATCGTGCAGATCGGGCGGAGCACGCTCTTCGAAGGCCACGGCGCGCTCTTGTCGGACGGCCGGATCCTGTACGACCGCTGGGAGTATGTGGACCGCAACTTCGGAGTATGTGGACCGCAACTTCGTCGACGCGCAGGGGCTCTGTACCTGCAACCCGGACGGCACCGACCACGCGGTCTACTGGGGCAACAACAAGCGCTCGCCGGGCGCCGTGCTCGACGCGCGGCCGATCCCCGGCACCGAGCAGGTGATCTGCACCTTCGGCTCCTGCCACGACCGGCCGTGGGGCGCGCTCGCGATCCTCGACCGGCGGCGCGGGATCGACGCGCGGGCCGCGGTGGTCCGCACCTGGCCGGCCAGAGCGGTCGAGCTGGTGGGTGTGGGCGACTTCGACACCTTCACCCGCGTCACGCCGAAGTACGAGGATCCCTACCCGCTGAGCGACCGCTACTTCCTCTGCGCGCGGCAGGCCGGCGCCGGCGAGGAGATGGGC
>JACPDV010000249.1 GCA_016183835.1 Armatimonadota bacterium | reverse complement strand
CCTCTGTCCCTGCGGAAGCAGACCGACGAGCGCCCGGAGAGGGTCGCCGTGGAGGACCTGGGTGGTCGCTCCGGAACCGCCCCGCTGCCGGTTGGCGCCGTCGTCGTCCAGGAACCGCTGGGCGGCGGGGTCGAAGCGCAGCTTGCGGCCGGTGCGGATGGCGGCGTTGGCCAGGTGGACCAGCAGGTTGCTGCGGTTGCCGTTGGCCTCGTTCAGCCCGAACGGCCGGCGGGTCTTCACACTCTCGTTGAAGTCGCTGACCATCGGCTCCGGCTCGGGGAGCGAGGCGATCGCGTCGCGCAGGTCCGGCGGGTCGGTGCGGAAGCCTTGGTAGACCTTGCCCTGCGGCCCTTCCAGGTAGGGCTGACCCTTGGTCTGCTCGTCGCCCCACTCGCAGGATTCGAGGATGATCCGGCAGCCGTCGGCGTAGGCCATGGTGACCCGCCCCCACAGCCCCACGGCGTCGGGGTGTGCGGGCCAGGGCGCCTCGGCCTCGATCTCCACCGGGCTGGTGCCATCCTTGTCGAGGAGGTACTGCACCGGGTCGAGGTAGTGCTGCCCCATGTCGGCCAGGCCGCCCCCGTCGTAATCCCAGTAGCCGCGGAACGAGCCGTGCGTGCGGTGCCGGCTGTAGGGCTTGAAGGGCGCCGGGCCGAGCCAGAAGTCGTAATCCAGCTCCGCCGGCACGGGCTCGGGCTTCAGGTTGGTCATCCCGCTCCACTGGCGCGTCTTCCAGCCGAAGCCGGTGTGCGCGCTGGCCCTGACGGTGAGCGGCCAGCCGAGCAGCCCGGCGGCGACGAGCTGTTTGAGCGGCTTGACCGGCGTGCCCAGCCCGTAGAACCCGCTGTAGAGCCGGAACCAGGTGTTGAGGCGGAACATCCGTCCGTGGTCGCGGACGGCCTTGATCACGTGGCGGCCCTCGCCGATGGTGCGGGTCATGGGCTTCTCGCACCAGATGTCGCAGCCGGCCTGGGCGGCCATGACGCTGATCAGGGCGTGCCAGTGGGGCGGGGTGACGATGTGGACGATGTCGATGTCGCCGCGGTCGAGCACCTCGCGGAAGTCGTGGTAGCCCTGGGTGCCGCGGTCGCCGCAGCGCTTGAGCCCGGCGGCCAGGCGCGCGGAGTCCACGTCGCAGACCGCGAGCAGCCGGGCGGTGCGGTCGCTGAAGCACATGTCGAGGTGGCCGTTGCCCATCCCGCCGATGCCGATCACGGCGTGGGTGAGCTGGTCGCTGGCCGGCGTCTGCCCATCGGCGCCGAGCGCGCGGCTGGGGACGATGCTGAACGCCGCAGCGGCGGCCGCGCCGCCGACCGCACCGCGCAGGAAGCTCCGCCGGGTGAGCTGCGGGTCTGGCATGGAGGGTGTCTCCGGTGGGGTGGTGCTTCGCGGCGGGCGGAGGCGGACCTTCCGGGGAGACCGACCGGGTCGCTCCGTTTGCCAGGGCCGACACGATCTTGCATGATGGTGTCCGCAGCGTGCACAGCCTGGCGGACACCGATGGAGCATGTGCTGAGGGGTATGCAGGGGCCGTGGGGGATCGGGGCGATGCTGGCCGTCGCCTACGGTTTCGGCTGCCTGACGCCCGGTTACTACCTCGTTCGCCGGCGCACCGGCCTGGATCTGCGCGCGACCGGCAGCGGGTCGGTGGGGGCCCGCAACACGGCCCGCACGCTCGGCTGGCGAGCGGGGCTGGCGGTTTTCGGCCTCGATGTCGCCAAGGGTGCCGCGGCGATGGGGCTGGCGCGCTGGTTGCGGCTGCCGGATCCGGCCCTGGCGGCGGTGCTCGTGGCCACCGTCGCGGGGCACGTGTGGCCGGTGCAGCTCCGCTTCCGCGGCGGCCGTGGCGCGGCGACGTCGATGGGCGCGCTGCTGGCTTGGCAGCCCGCGCTGCTGGCGCTCCTGCTCGGGCTGTTCGCGCTGGCCTGGGCGGGGTTGGGCGAGTTCATGCTCGGCGGTCTGTTGGTCTTTGCCCTCTCGCCGGCGGTGGCCTGGCTGCGGGGAGGCGAGCCGCCGGTGGTCGCCGCGGTGGCGGCGATGGCCGGCATCGTGCTCTACGCGCACCGGCAGCACCTGCGCCAGGTGTGGGTGGGGCGGGCGCGATCGGCCGCCGAGGACGGGGCCGACCGGGGGCCGAGACAGGGGTGACTGATGGCGCTGACCTTCACGGTGGCCGACCAGGCGTGGCAGCTCGAGGCGATCCATCGGCTCAACTACCGCACCTTCGTCGAGGAGATCCCGCAGCATCCGGTCAGCCCGGACCGTCGCCTGGTCGACCGCTTCCACCACGAGAACACTTATCTGATCTGCCTCGACGGCCGGCGGCTGGTGGGCATGGTCGCCCTGCGCGCGAGGCGGCCCTTCTCGCTCGACCTCAAGCTGCCCGAGCTCGACGGTTACCTCCCGCCGGCAAGGTCACTGGTCGAGGTCCGGCTGCTGTCGATTGAGCCCGGGTACCTCGGTCGGCGGGTGCTGGCGGGGCTGCTCCGGCTCGTGCTCGAGCAGGTGCGGGCGGCCGGGCACGACCTCGGCGTGTTCTCCGCCACCACCCGGCAGCTCGCGCTCTACAACCACCTCGGCGGCGTGCCGTTCGGCCCGCTGGTCGGCCCGCCGGAGGCGCGCTTCCAGCCCATGTACTTGCCCGTGCCGGCGCTCGAGGCCGCGCTCGCGCGGCTGCTTCCCGTCCGGCCGGAGCCGGCCAGCTTCCTGCCCGGGCCCGTGACGGTGGACCCGGCGGTGCAGGCGGCTCTGGCCGCTGCGCCGCCGTCGCACCGCTCGGCCGCCTTCGACACGTTGCTCGACCAGGTGCGCCTCCGGCTGTCACGGCTGGTCGAGGCCCCGCGGGTGCAGGTGCTGGTGGGCTCGGGCACGCTGGCCAACGATCTGATCGCCGGTCAGTTGGCGCTTTTGGAGCGGCGAGGCTTGGTGGTAGCCAACGGCGAGTTCGGCGAGCGGCTGCTCGACCATGCCAGGCGCTTCGGGCTGTCGTTCGACGCGCTCTGTCAGCCGTGGGGCACCGTGCTGGCCGATCGGGAGCTGGCCGCGGCGGCGGCGCGAGTTGCGCCGGGCGGCTGGCTCTGGGCAGTCCACTGCGAGACATCGACGGGAGTGCTCAACGACCTGCCGCAGCTCAAGCAGCTCGCGGCGAGCGCCGGCCTGCGGCTGTGTCTCGACGCGGTCAGCTCCATCGGCACCGTTCCGGTGGACCTGCGCGGCGTGTGGCTCGCGAGCGGCGTGAGCGGCAAGGGCCTGGCCGCCTGCCCCGGGCTGGCGATGGTGTTCCACCACCACCAGGTGCAGCCGGCCCCGAGCGGCCTGCCGCGCTACCTCGACCTGGGGCTCTACGACCAGGCGCACGGCGTGCCGTTCACCCACTCCGCGAGCCTGGTGGCGGCGCTGGATGCCGCTCTGGCCGGGCTCGACGCGCCGGCCCGCTTCGCCGCCATCGCCGCGGCCGGCGCGAGCGCTCGCGAGCAGCTCGAGCGGCAGGGCTGGCGGGTGCTGGCGCCGCCGCAACACGCCTCGCCGGCCGTGCTGACCTTGCCGCTTGAGGGCGACTCGTCCAGCCGCCTCGGGCGGCGGCTCGAGCGCGCCGGCCTGCTGGTGAGCTACCGCAGCGAGTACCTGCTGCGGCGCAACTGGCTGCAGATCTGCCTGATGGGCGCCGAGCCGGGGCGAGGGATCGAGCGGCTGTTGGCGGAGCTGGGCCGGGCGGCCGCGCCTCGCGAGACGGTGACAGCCTGAGGCTGGCCCAGCCGCGCCCGGACTGGGCGCCGCCGCGGTCAAGGCAACCCGAGCTTCCGGACGATGGCCAGCGGCAGGAAGAGATGCAACGGGTGGTCGAGCAACGGCTCGAACCCATGCCGCTGGTAGAACGGCACCACCGCGTCGCCGGCGGCATGGACGACCACGAAGACGGCCCCGATCCGCTCGCAGACACCGAGGCAGCGACCGAGCGCGTCGGCCAACAGCCAGCCGCCCAGGCCGGCGCCGTGGAGACGCTGGTCGACGGCGAGGCGGCCGAGCAGAAGCGCGGGCAGGCGTGGATGGGGAGGCAGCCTCCGCACGGCGTCCTCCGGCAGCTCGCCGCGCTCGAGCGCATAGGCGCTCAAAGTGTAGTAGCCCATCACCTCCGGCGAGTCGGCCTGTCGCATCACATAGACGCCGGCGACGCCTCGCCGTACATCCTGCCCGGCCAAGGCGAGAAGGTAGTGGTCCAGGGCCGCATCGCCGCACGCAAACCCGTCCCGCACGTGGTCGGCGCCGAGGGGCTCCACCAGCCATTCGGTCATGGGTGCCCGAACCGTCTTGCCCATGCTTCCCGGAGCGCCGCTGTGGGCTCGGGCGGTTGAGCGAGCGCCGCCGCCAACTGCTCGCTCTCGCGCAGGGTCAGGCTGAGGACCTGATGCTCGCGAATCGCTTCCTGGGCCGCTGCCACCAGGGTCGCCGTGACGAAGTCGGTGACACTGCGCCCCGAGAGCCGGCACGCCTGTTGGATGAGCTCCTTCTGAGTAACCGTCAGGCGGGCCTCCAGACGCTCCGTCTTGCCGGCGCTGCTCATGGTTCTCTCCACCACCACGTCGTCCAGACTGTACGGCACAGAGACGTACGTGTCAAGGGCGTAGCGACGCGGCGAGCGATACCACGGGACGCGGGTCGCAGGAGATCTCCGCCGCCCGCTGAACCACCCGGCGCCGAAACGGGGTGGTGCCTTGCGATCCTGCTGGCTCTTGCTCCTCGCGTCCCGGCTCCTGGCCGCCGGGCTGGTCAACGGCGACTTCGGAGCCGCCGGCCGTGCGCCCGACGGCATGCCCGACGGCTGGTATGCCGTGCCCCCGGACGCCGCCTCGGCCGGCAATCTGTCCGTCCAGCAGCGCGGCGCCCTCGGCGGCGGCTGCCTCGTCTTCACCGACCCCTGGCCCAACCGCAGCGTCGCCGCCATGAGCTGGTTCTACCCGGCCGTCCCCGGCGAGACTTACCGCACCACCTGCCGCGTGTTCAACGACACCGGCGACGGCTGGCTCTACCTGCAGTTCTTCTCCGACCCCATCGAGACGCGCGACGCCGCCCACCGGGTCTGGGAGAAGCACGCCGGCAGCGGCAAAGCGGGCGAATGGGCGACCATCAGCATCGACGGCGTCTGCCCGCCCACCGCCCGCTACGTGCAGCTCTGCCTCTATTCCAGCATCGGCAATGTCGGGAGCTGTGCCTTCGACGACGTGACCCTGGACGGCCCGGCCGGGCCGGGCGAGCCGGTGGCACCGCAGCCGGCGACGGAGAAGCCCGTGGACCTGACCTACCTGCGCAACGTGGGCGACCGCAAGCAGTTGCTCTTCGACGACGCCTTCTTCGAGAGCCACACGGGCTTCTGGTGGCGCATCTGCCCACCCACCAAGACCGGCGAGCAGAACGTGGTGGCCGACCGGCCGTGGGAGACGTTCACCCTCAACGCCTGGACCTCGCTGATCGAGGACGAAGGCCGCTGCCGCCTCTGGTACGAGTGCTACGACAAGACCTATACCAGTGACCTGCAAGCGCGCTACGCCTACGCCGAATCGACCGACGGCATCCCACGGCCCGCCGGCTGAGCGCTACAAGTTCATCTACCTCAGCGGCGATCAGGCCGCCGGCTACAACGTCTGGGCCGCCCTCAGCCCCGACGGCATCCACTGGCAGCGGCACAACGCCGGCCCGGTGCTGCGGGTCGGCAGCGACACGCAGACCGTGGCCTTCTGGGACGAGCGGCTGGGCCGCTATGTGGCCTACTGCCGTTTGTGGAACCCGAGCCGCACCATCGGCCGCGCCGAGAGCGCCGACTTCTTCAACTTCCCGCCGGCCGACGAGGTGCTCGCCGCCGACGCGCAGGACCCGCCCGACGCCGACCTCTACAACAGCGCCGCGATGAAGTACCCCTTCGCCGAGAACGCCTACCTGATCTTCACCAGCGTCTACTACCACCCGTCGGACAACCTCGAAGTGCACCTGGCGGTCAGCCGCGACGGGATCCACTGGCGGCGTCCGGAGCGGCGCGCGTTCATCCCCAACGGCCCGCCGGGCAGCTTCGACGACGGAATGGTCTACTGCGGCACCGGCGTGCTGCGGCGCGGCGCGGAGCTCTGGATGCTCTACTGGGGCAGCCGCGCACGGCACAACCAGCACGTGCCGGCGCTGGTCCACAGCGGCGGGGTCTACAGCCGGGCGGTGTTGCGCTTGGATGGCTACGTGGCACTGGACGCCAGCCTGCAGCCGGCGACGTTCGTCACGCACCCGTTGACGTTCACGGGCACGCGGCTGGAGGTCAACGCGGCGGTCAGGCCGGGCGGGTCGGTGCGGTTCGTGCTGCAGGACGAGGCCGGCCAGCCGCTGCCGGGCTTCGGTCTGGACGAGTGCGAGCCGGTGAGCGGGGACAGTGTGCGGCACGTGGTGCGGTGGAAGGGTGGCGCTGACGTGTCGGCGCGGGCGGGCAAGCCGACGAAGCTGCGAGCGGTGGCGGTGGATGCGAGCTTGTATGCGTTTCAGTTCGCGCGGGGGTGAGCGTCGAAGTGGTCCCGGCAGTACTCGCCGGAGCGTTGGTACCCGCAGCAGCCACCCGTGTGGCACTGGCAGTCTGCTGCCAGTGTCCCCGCACACTCCCGACTCGATCACCCAAGCCGCAGGTCTGCAACACCCGGGGGTGCCGGACACTGGCCGCGGACGACCAGTGCCACACGACCACCATCTGCGCACCGGGCTACTGCGCTCCTTCAGTTCGGCGATGACGACGGTGACCGGAGGGGCGCCCATCGGCTCCCTACGGCTTCGCCAGGTATCTGGTTGGTCTCCGCAACACCTTCTGCCGCACCAACAGCGTCAGCTCCGTGCCGTCGATCCGGATCCGGTAGATGCTGCCGATCCTGCCTGAATCCCCCGCCCGGAAGTACACCCACTGGCCGTCCGGGCTGAACCGCGGGTACATGCAGTAGTAGAAGTCGGTCAGCCGCCTGGCATGAGTGCCGTCCAGCCGCGAGAGGTAGACGTTCCAGTGGTACCGCTGCTCCTCGTCGTGGACGTACGCCATCCAATCGTCCGTCGGCGAGGGATCCGGGTATACCCCGCTGCGCAGCCGCTCGGCGTGGCCGGCGAGGTCACCGCGCCAGATGCCGGCGTCGAAAAAGAGGAACTCTTTGCCGGACGGCAGCCAGCGCGGCGACAGCCCGGAGAACTGCTGGCGCTCGGTGACCCGCGTGGCCGGCCCACCTTCGAGATTGACCAGGAAGGCATCGAAGCCGAACCACATCGGCACGCCGTAGGGGTTCGGCCGGTGGATCGCCGCGCGCTGGAACAGCACCTGCCGCCCGTCCGGAGACACGTTGGGAAGACTGTCCCGGACTCCATCCTCGGTCGTCAAGCGGCGCTCCCCGCTGCCGTCGGACCGGCAGACCCACAGACTGGCCCGCCGCCCGAAGACGACGCCCTGCCCGTGTGGCAGCCACTCGGGATCGCTCTCCTCCTCCGGCGTCTCGGCCACCCGGGTCAGGCGAGAAGTGGTCAGGTCCATCACGTACAGATCCGAGCCGCCGCCCCCGACTGCCGCGAACACGATGCGCGGTCCCTCTCCTGCCGAAGCGGACCGGGTTCCCGCTACGGCGTAGCAGAGCCGGCTGGGCCGACACGCCGTTGGCGTGTCGGCTACGGCCCCGCCTCCGCCACCTTGACCAGCACCACCCCATGCCTCGCCACCCGCGCCGTGTACGAACCCTCCATCACCCCCAGCTCCCTCCCCCGCCACAGATCCCGCACCATCCGCCGGCCCTGCACCCCGATCGCCGCCCATGGCGCCGTCACCTCCGCCGGGAACTCGCCGCGGTTGAACAGCCCCACCGCCTTGCTCCCATCCTCCAGGTCCTTGACCAAGAGGAACGTCTCCGCGTTGAGCACCGCCGGCGCCGCGCACTGGCCGAGCGGGTCCTGATCGAGCTCGATCACCTCCGGGTTGCAGAGCACGTTGAGCGTGAAGGCGTCGAGACTGCCCATGTCGCCGCTGTAGAAGAGGGGCGAGGCCATCAGGCACCAGAGCGACATGAAGCTGTAGCTCTCGTTGGGCGTCAGGCCGAAGGGCCGCGGGTTGGCCGCCGGGCCGGTGTTGCCGACCAGGATGTAGTCGGGGTCGTTCCACGCGCCGGGGCCGTTCCAGGCGCGATGCTCGCAGTTGTGGAGCGCGACCTCGAACAGCCGGCTCAGCTCGCCGCCCAGGTCGCCCGCCGTGCGCCACGACTGCCCGCCCACCTCGGCGCCCCACTCCCAGACGTTGCCCATGCCGTACTGGCAGAGGTTGAGCTGGATGTCGCGCGCCTGCTGCTTGAGCAGTTCGCCCATCAGGCGGTAGGGCTTCTGCATCGCGGCGAGGTCGTTGCCGCCGGCCACCCCGCCGTAGGAGCACCAGTCGTACTTGAGCAGGTCAAAGCCCCAGTCGGCGAAGGTCCGTGCGTCCTGCGCCTCGTGCTGCCAGGCGCCCGCGAAGCCGGCGCAGGTGGTCGGGCCGGGCGAGGTGTAGAGGCCGGCCTTCAGGCCCCGCCCGTGGACGTAGTCGGCCAGGGCCTTCATGTCGGGGAAGTGCTGGTTGGGCAGGAGCGTGCCGTCGGCGGCGCGGGTGGGGCCCTGGCGCTGCGGGTCGCGGTGGTGCTCGGCCGTCATCCAGCAGTCGTCGATGTCGACATACGCGTAGCCCACGTCGGCCATGCCGTTGCTCAGCATCAGGTCGGCGGCCTGCCGCATCAGTGCGTCGGTGACGTTGTCGTAGTGGGCGTACCAGTCGTTCCAGCCCATCGGCGGGGTGGGCGCGAGGGTGTCGCCCGCCACGATGGTGAACGGCCGCTCCGCCTTGCCGGCGGCGTTCTCGGCATGAAGGACGACGCGGTACTCACCCTTGGCCGGCACGGTGCCGCTGAGGATGCCGGTGCCCGGGTCAAGCTGGATCCCGGCGGGGAGTCCGTCGGCGCTGAAGCGGAGCGGCCGGTCGCCCTGGCACGGGATGCGGTAGAGGAACGGGTGGCCGGGCCGGCAGCCGTAGCGCTTGACGTTGTTCAGCCGCGGCGCCGGGCCGGGCTTGGGGGTCAGGATGACCGGCTCCTCGTCCGGCCCGACGATGGGCTTCGGCGGCGCGCCGGTGTAGGTGAAGCGGGCGTCGCAGTAGTCGCCGTGGTCGAAGTTGATGCCGTCGCCGGCGTCGTTGATCAGCATCAGGACCTGTCTGGCGCCGCGCAGGTCGACGTCCATCTCCTTGGCCGGCTCGCCGGTCTTGATCACGCCGGAGTCGTAGATTCGCTTGCCGTCGGCCCAGACCTGGTAGACCACCGAGCCGGCGCCGTTGGCGTTGTCGTCGATGCCGATGACCGCCTGGAAGCGCTCGGTCTGCCCGTCGAGCTGGAGCCACAGCTCGCTGCGGGCATGGCTGCCGACGCCTTTGTCGAAGACCTTGCCGCCGAGGCTGAGCGGCTGCTCGCGGATGGAGCGGTTGAGCTGCGGCGTGCCCCAGCCCTGGCGCATGGGAGCGAGGTCGAGGTCGTTGAGGTAGACGGTCTCGGCGGCAGCCGCGGAGGCGAGGCAGCAGAGCAGAGCCAGTCGGCGCATGGCAGGTCCCCGGTTGGCAGGCTGCGTGAGTGTACCTTGCTCGCCGCGAGGGCTGCAAGGAGGCTGGCGCCGGCCGCCTCGTCGGGCGCCGGAAGGAAACCGCGCAACGTCGCGGAAAACCGCTTCGCACGGTGAGCCTGTCAAACGGTGCACCAGGGGCGCCGTGCAGAACGATGTATGGGAGCATGGCCATCATCCCCGAGTCCGAAGGGGTTACCCGGGAACGCGGGCGGGAGCTGCTGGGTCGAGCCGGCCTGGACCTCGACACGGCCGCGCCGTCGCCGATCGGGCCGGCCGAGGGCGAGGGCGAGGCCGTGCTCGACCACAGTTTCTGCCCCTACACCGGCGCCCGCCGCGTGCTGGTGGAGGGCGACGACTTCGCCCTCGTCGGGCGCGACTCGTTCTCCCGCCGCGGCCGGCTGGTGCGCTACCGCAACGGCGACACCGACGGCGCCTTCTGCGAGCCGTGCGACGGCGCCGCCCTGCGCGCCACGCGCGACCTCTACGTCTCGAGCGGCACGCCGCCGCCGCGCCGCGCCTGGCGCGCCGACGCCGAGGTGGAGGGCGGGCCGGAGTTCGACCTGGCGGCGCCCACGGTCACGCCCGTCGCCGTGGCCACCCGGCACGGGCTGCTCTACTCGCTCAGCGACCGCGGCTACCTGGCCTGCCACACGCTCCCGGCCGGGCAGCGGCCGGCGGGCTGGGAGCAGGCGCTCAGCCCGCCGCCGGGGCGCGGCGAGCCGGTCCTCCGCGTCAGCGAATCGCTCGTCTACCTGGTCTACGAAGACGCGCTCTACGCCTGGGAGGCGGGGCGCCGCGACGTCAGCGTGCTCGACTGCCAGCGCCCGCCGAACCAGGGCGTGTGGACCGTCCGCATCGCCTGCGACCGGCTGCTCGTGGTGCGCGACGTGGGCGGGCTGCAGATCGCCGAGCTCTACGATCTGGCCGCCGTGGCGCAGCAGACCTTCGCCCGCGTGCAGCCGCTCTGCCAACAGACGCTGGGTCAGGTGGGCAAGCAGGCCCAGGAGCTGTGGGCCGAGAGCTGCGACGAGCAGTTCCTGGTCCGCGCCGCCGACGGCTCGTGGCACGTCTTCCCCTTCGATGGCGCGCCCTACCGGCTGTATGACAATCCGGAAGGCCACCGCTGCACCGACGCCACGGTGATCGATGACCCCGCCGCCGGCGGGCTGCGGGTGCTGTTCTACGAGAGCGTGGCCGAGCCGCGGCAGCAGTACCTGGTCAGCCTGCCCTTGGCCCGCGGCGCCAACGCGAAGTACGGCGAGCCGTGGACCCAGGCGCTGCCCTCCTACCAGTACGCCCCGTGCGTGATCGGCGACCAGCTCTATCAGGTGGAGGAGAGCGGCGAGGGGCAGATCCTGCGCGTTTTCGGCGCTTCGCTCGACGATCCGTCGCGGCGGAAGGGGCAGGCCACGCTGCTGGGCACCAACAACGGCGTGCTGCTCGGGCTGGCGCCGGTGTGTTGCGCCGGCCAGGCGCTGGTGCACGTGCACTACGCCCGGGAGCAGTCCTCCCACCACCAGCTCATCCGGGCCGAGCTGCCGCCGGACGCGAGCCCCGGCGAGGTGCTCCCCTCGTCGCGCCTGGAGCGCAAGGTGGAGGTCTTGTGGGATGCCGCGCGGGTCTACCTGTGCGACCTCACCGAACGCCGGGTGCGGCAATGGAGGCCGGCATGAAGAGGGGAGACAGGTTCCGCGCCGGCGCGCTGCTGCTGCTGCTGGTGGGCGGCGCGCTCGCGCAGCAGCAGCCGCCGAAGGCCGGGCCGCTGAGCGAGGAGGGCACCACGCCGCAGGAGATCTCGGTGCTGCTCAGCAAGCGGCTGCGGCAGTGCCTCGAGAAAGACATCTGCGGCTTCCCGGTGACCTGGGTGGTGGGGATCGACATCTCGGGCAGCGGGCAGAGCGGGTTCCAGGACGTGGTGCAGGTGGTACTGGCAGACCTCTCGCGCTGCCTGGTGGTGCCGCAGGACGGCGTGCGGATCGTGCCTTTCGACCGCGAGCCCGATCCCAAGCTGGACAGCGAGCTGATCCCCGGCGGCGCGCAGTTGGCTCGCGTGCTTCCCCATCCCGGCGCCACGGCGCTCGACCGGCAGGAGTTGGCCACGCTCCTCCCGCGCTTCCTCGAGACGCGGCACAACGCGAAGGGCCAGCCGGTGTGGGGCAGCGACATCAACAAGGCGCTGATGTTCACGCAGCGCGAGGCGGTGGCCGCGAGCGCCGAGCAGCCCGACCGCCGGGCGGTGGTGCTGCTGCTCAGCGACCGGCAGAACAACGACGCCACCGACACGCCCTACGTGCCCGTGGCCGGGCTCCACGCGCCGGGCGGCGGCGGCAGCCTGACCTTCACCACCATCCCGCTGATGCTCCGCGACGTGGCCAAGCCGAGCCAGTTCTGGGTCTTCATC
>JACPDV010000267.1 GCA_016183835.1 Armatimonadota bacterium | reverse complement strand
GAGCGGTTCTGCGGCGACTGGCACGCCTGCTCCTGTGGGCGCGTGGTGTGCCCGGCGTGCCACGCTGCGGCGCACGTGCCGTGGCCCACGTTGCAGCGGCCTGGCACCGTCGAGGGGTGCGTGTGCCACCGCCAGACGGGCGAGGGCACCTCGCCCCGACCGGCAGGCGGGGAGCGGAGCGCCGCTGTCTCAGCGGCTCCGGGCGCGGGCGGGGAGGCCGCTGAGACAGCGGCGCTCCACCCGGATCCGTTCGCGGAGCCGGATCCGCTGGAGGTGGGGCCGTGAGGATCATCACCGCGCGGATCGGGGACTGCTGCGTCGGGCTGGACTACAGCCTGACCGACCAGGCCGGGTTCCGGGTGGGGGAGGACCTTTACTGCGTGGTGGGCGTGGGCGAGGGCGGGCTGTGGCTGCGCGGGCCGATGTGCGACCCGTACATCGCGACGATGGCCGCGCTGCGGGAGCCGGGCGGGACGGTGGTATGCGTGAAGGTCGGGATGCCCAGCCCCGGGGTGAGCCTGGCCAAGCTCTGCGACCCGCGCGCGCTGCACGACTTCGTGGTCAAGGGCGGGGGGGTGGCGGTGGCGCAGCCGGTCTACGGCGCCGCGGGTGACCGCCAACGGTGTCAGGCACCTGCGGCGGACCTGCGGAGCCAGACCCCATTGGCTCGCTCGGCCGTGGTGGGGGCGTGCGAGGGGGTGAGCCTGCGGGCGGTGCTGGTGGGGGATCGGGCGCCACGGTGGGCGCGGCTGATGGAGCTGCTGGGGTATCAGACGGAGATCGTGCCCGTCGAGGAGCCGGAAAGGGCGGTGCAGTGATGCGGGAGACGCGGCCGGGTGAGCTGTACGTGTCGGCGCGGGTGTGCGGGCTGATCGGGTTGGTGATCGCCTGCCTCTGTTTTGTGGTGGCGGGGGCGGCCCCCACCCCGGCCCTCCCCGTCAACGGGGAGGGAGTGAGATGGGCGGTCGACGACACGGCGGGGCTGGCGGTGTCCGTGGGGTGCGCGTTTGCGTACGCGGCGGCGGTGTGCCTGGGCGCGGCGCGGCGGCCGCGGGAGCGGGTGCGGTTCTGAGGCGGACATGAGCGCGGCGGCGGCGGGGAGGACCCAGCCGGCGCGGTCGATGTAGCTGGCCCCGGCGACGCGCGAAGGGGCGGTAGCGGCGCACAGGGGGACACCTTCCGCAAGGTGTCCCCCGGGTGAAAGCAGAGGGTTCGAACCCCTCGGCCGCTGTGCAGGAGAGGTCGCTTGGCAGAGGTTGTCACGGTTCCGGTGCAGCTCGATCAGCTTCTGGTGGACCCGCGGCTGTCGCCGCGGCGGGTGCCGGTGGACGAGGACTATCTGGACCGGCTGAGTGAGGTGCTGGCGGAGGGTGGGGAGCTGCCGCCGCCCAAGATCGCGTTTGTGGGGGACCGGACGGCGCCGTGGTGCAGTTGCCAGCGGGCCCACCAGAAGCGGCAGCTTGCGGAGTGGCACGCGGAGAGCGCGCGGATCGCCTGGTGCCAGCGCCCGCCGATGCCGGAGTACGTGCTCTACGACGGCTTGACCACGTTCTGGGCGCTGCGGCGGGCGGGCGTGAAGAAGGCGGTCTGCGAGCTGCGGACGGACAGCGTGGCCGATGGCGCGGAGGTGACCTGTCTGGCGGCGATCGCGAACGGGACGCACGGCCGCAAGCTCGAGGATGCGGACCTGCGGGTGACGTTCGCGCGGCTATGGCTGGGGCGCGCGGTGCGCGAGACGCACGAGACGTGGGTGCCGGGCGCGGGCGGGATGGAGCTGGGCGAGGTGGCGCGGCGGCTCGGCCGGAGCGAGGGCTGGGCGACGCAGATGCGGGCGTACTGCGAGGTGCACCAGGGGATCGGGCTCGACCTGGGGGTGTCGCGGAGTTACGCCTTGTCGCGGATGCCGGCGGAGCGGTGGTGGAGCTTTTGCTGGTGCGCGGACAATCTGCGGCTGCACCCGCTGCTGGGCGAGGACCTGGTGCCGCTGTTCGAGTCGCACCAGCCGGTGACGCGGCTGAGCCGGGAGCAGATCGAGCGGCACGTGCAGGCGGCGTCCACCTCACCCCCCGGCCCCCTCTCCGCAAGCAGAGAGGGGGAGTCGGACACCGGACAGGGGACGCTGCCGCTGGGGTCGGAGCGGTTCTACGACGGGCAGCTGCCGCTGAGCGGGTGGGACGAGTATCGGGGGTGGGCGCGGACGCTGTTCGACGCGGCGCCGCGGATGTCGCCCGACCAGGTGAAACAGGCGCGAGAGGCGTTTCAGCCGGCGTACCTGGACACCTGCCATGCGTGGCGGCGGCTGGGGGAAGAGGCCCGGCGGTTGGGCCTGGAGGACTGACGTGGGCAAGCCACGGTTGCGGAACGATGACCTGGCCAAAGAGGTAATCGACCTCCGCGAGCGGTTGATCCGCGAGGCCATCTCGAAGGCCAAGCGATCGCCCGAGCGGGCGGCGGTGGTGGCGCGGATGGTGAACGACGCCGGGCTGTCGGAGCAGGCGTGCTACAAGCTGATCCGGGCGTACGAAGCGGCTCTGCAGGCGTCTTCCGATCCGCGGGCGACGTTGACGCGGAGGGTGCGGAAGGACGCCGGGGCGCCGCGGTCGGGGGGCGGCGAGCACCGGCGGGCGGCGGCTTGGTTTGCGAGCGCGGGCGCGTCGGATTCGGCGGCGGAGGCGCGGGCGCAGGCGGAGCGGGCGGCACGCGAGCTGCAGGCGAGTTTCGTGCACTTCGCGATCCAGCCGGGGAACTGCGAGCTGCACACACCGGACCTGGCCGCGCTGTACCTCGAGCAGCACCCGGGCGCGAAGCTGCCGCACCAGGCGACCCTGAACCGCTGGTTGCGCGAGGCGGCGCCCGAGCTGACGATGACCGAGCGCGAGCAGCTCCGGGCGCGGCAGCCGCGCGGGCGCGTCGAGGCCAAGTACCCGAATCACCTGTGGCTGGCCGACCAGCACGTGGCCGACACGTTCTGCTGGTTCACGAAGCCGGACGGCGAGATCGTGCCGCGGCGGCCGACGCTGTTCCACTTCCTGGACCGCTTCACCGGCCTGCCGACGGGCGGCGGCTACTCGTGGACGTACAGCAGCGAGACAGTGGCGCTGGCGCTGTGGGACGCGATGCGGCCGGACTACGCGCGGAACCTGCCGTGGAGCGGGGTGCCGGAGTGGCTCTACTGGGATCGCGGCAGCCAGCACTGGAGCGAGTGGCTGGTGCGGACCTGCGCCGCGTTCGGGATCAAGACCCAGCCGGGGACGCCGTACGAGTGGGCGCCGCACGGGTTCATCGAGGGGATGCACCGCATCATCCACGACAAGTTCGAGATGCTCACCCCGGGTTACTCGGGGAGCGATGCGAAGGAGGAGGAGCTGCCGCTGAGCTGGCGGCTGTTCAAGGCGGGCGAGGGTCCGCGACCGGAGTTCGACACGCTGGAGCAGCACAACGCGAAGTGGCACACGTGGCGCAGGTGGCTGGCGGACCGGCCGTACCGCGACGGGCAGCACACGCGGCAGGAGCTGTGGGACCGGCACGTGCGGCCGGCCGGCGAGGACGGGCGGCTGAACGGCACGTGCGCGTACCCGAGCTGGGAGGCGTTCCCGCTGGCGGTGATGGCGCGGGAGCGGCGGAAGGTGACCGAGGAGGGCACGGTGGTGATCAACCACCTGGTGTACCAGGGCGCACCGCTGCACGAGTTGATGGGCGAGTGGGTCGAGCTGGCGGTGTTGCCCGGGCATATGGGGCGGGTGTGGGTGCTGGACGGGCGGCGGGAGAAGCTGCTCGGCGTGGCGCCGCTGCGCGACCCCGACCTCTGGGGTGAGGACCCGAGCAAGGCGGCGGCGGGGCGGCGGATCGCGGAGTCGCGGCGGTCGGTGCGGGAGATCGGGCAGGTCAAGGCCGGGATGGACAGCCTGGCCGCGCGCGGGCGGATCAGCCCCGAGGAGGCGGCCGCGGCGGGCGGGGTGCTGAGCAGCTTGCAGGCGGTGGCGAAGGCGGAGGTGACGACGGTGGCGGAGATCGCCGCGGCGGCCCCCACCCCGGCCCTCCCCGTCAACGGGGAGGGGGCGGACAACGTGGTGGCGTTCCCGCGGCCGAAGGCGGAGGAGCGGGCGCTGGTGGCGCCGCCGGACCACGGGCTGCTGGCGGAGGTGTTGAGCGGGGCGTCGATGGGGGGACAGGATGCGGAATCGCCCCCACAAACGGAACCCGCGCCGAAGCGGCGGCGGGGGCTGTATGACTTTTGAACCGGGCGGACACGGTGGTCCGCCCCTACGCGGACGGGCGGGGCAAGCCCCGCCCCTACGGAGACGGGCGAGGGCACCTCGCCCCTAGCGGAGGTAAACGATGCGCACGATGGACACGGAAGCGGTGGGCCTGGTGGTGGAGAGCCTGCGCTCGATGCGGTCGGTGGGCGATCTGTGCCTGATCACGGGCGCCCCGGGCTGCGGCAAGACCACGGCGCTCCGGCGGGCGATGGCGGAGCTGCCGGAGGTCAAGCGGGTGGTCTTGACGCCCAGCCCGGAGGGCGCAAGTCCGCGGGCGTTCTTCCGCGACGTGGCGGTGCGGATCGGGCTGCAGGTGAACCCGAGCGCGGGCGCGCTGGACCTGGCGCTGGCGGTAGAGCAGGAGGTGCTCAGTCGGCGCTGGCTGCTGGTGATCGACCAGTGCCAGCGGCTGCCGCGGACCTGGCTGCCGTGCTACCGCTACCTGGTGGACCAGCTCGGCGGCCTGGTGCTGTGTGGGACCGATGCGTTCCGGGTGCGGATCGAGGGGTACGAGGACCTGGCCAGCCCGATGCTGCCGGTGCAGATGCCGGTG
>JACPDV010000266.1 GCA_016183835.1 Armatimonadota bacterium | reverse complement strand
CGCTCGCCGTGGGCATGGCCAGCGTCTTCGAGAAGGCGCTGCCGTGGCTGGAGGGCCTGGTCTCCTACTGGTACCACTTCGTGATCATGTTCGAGGCGCTGTTCATCCTGACGCTCCTCGAGACCGGGACACGGGTGGCGAGGTTTGTCTTCCAAGAGACCTACGCCCAGATCAACCCGAAGGCGATGATGGGCGGGAAGCCGGCCAACTGGGGGATGAACGTGGGGATGAGCGCCCTGGTCTGCTTCGGCTGGGGCTACTTGCTGTACACCGGCAGCTTCGACGCCCTGTGGCGGATGCTGGGCATTGCCAACCAGTTGCTGGCCAACATCGCCCTGGTGGTCGGCACCACCTACCTGATGCTCCACGCGCCGAAGCGGAGCTACGCCCTGCTCACCTTCGTCCCGCTGGTCTTCCTGTTCGTCACCACGCTCTATGCGGGCTGGCTCAGCATCGGCATGTGGTCGAAGCAGATCCCGGTGCTCGCCGCCGAGCATCCCGAGCAGGTCTTCACCGCCCGGCTGGTGTGCTGGCTGTGCGGCATCATGCTGGTGCTCACCGCGGTGATCGCCGTGGACGCCGTGCGCCGGTGGCTCGAGATCCTGCGGTCGCCGCGCGAGACCCCGCTCGGCGACCCCGAGATGGACGATGTTACGGGGTGAAGCGGAGTCCTATCCGCAGCCGGTCCACCTGCCCAAGGGGTGGCAGGGCAGCGCGTTCGTGGTCTTCTGGGGTATTGGCTTCGGCTCGGCCATCCTCATGGTGCCCGTGCTCGGGATCCTGTTCGGCGTCATCGGTTGGGGCGCCGCGGCCTTCGCGATCCGCTCGCTGGCCAAGCAGTTCGGTACACCGCGCCGTGGCCTGCGGCTCACGCCCACCGCGCTGACCGAGTGCTTCTGGTTTCGCCGGCCGCGCGTCACGCCGCTCTCGGCGGTGACCGGCGGCACCATCGGCGACCGGCACGCCGTGATCCACGCCACCACCGGCGACGTGAAGCTCGACGACAGCTTGCCCGGCTGGCTCCGGCTGGCGAACAAGGTCGAGGCCATGCACGCCGGCGAAGTGCCGGAGCCCGAGGGGCGGCTCGTCGAGAACGAAGAGATCGCCACATGGCTGGGCCTGACCGAGGGCGGCTGGTTCCGGGTCGGACATGGCCGGGCACCGATCGTCGCGGCGTTGCTGCTGGTGCCCGTCTGGCTCGTGGTCACCGGGGCGCTGACCGCCTTCTACGGCGCCTTCTTCATCGGCCTGGCTAAGGCGCCGGGGATGATGAAGGTGGGCGGGCTGATGTTCACCCTGGCCCACGCGGCGATCTTCTTCGGCGTCTTCTCCGGCGGGCTGCTGACCCAGATCCTCGCGCTCCTGCGGCGCGGCCTGCGGAGCGGCATCGAGGTGGACGTCACCGGGCTGACCCTCGGCGGGCGCCACGGCCGGCACATCGCCTGGGGCGAGATCCACAGCCTCACCAGCGACGGCCCGGAGTGGCGTCTGCACACCAACGACGAGACCGTGGTGTTCCAGCGCACCGACCGCAACGCGAGCCGCCTGGCCGAGGCGGTGCAGCGGGCGGTCACGGCGCGGGAGAACGGCCTGCGCCTGCCGGAGCTGGGCCCCGTGCCGGCCGGCGCGATCTCGCTGGTGCGGCAGAGCCGCATGGAGGACAGCGCCGAGCGCGGTCTGAGCCTGGTGGACGACGCTCCACCGCGAAGCTGACAAAGGACTCGCCCTCCCGGGCCGCGAAACGACCGCGCCGGCACCGCCGGAGACCGGCGGAGGCGAGGTGGGCGATGCGGGTCGGGCAGGTCCTGGAAACGTGTCTCTACGCCGAAGACCTCGAGGCCGCCGAACGATTCTACAGGGAGGTGCTCGGGCTCGAGGTGATCGGCCGCATGGCCGGGCGGCACGTCTTCTTCCGCTGCGGTGACGCGGTCTTCCTGGTCTTCAACCCGGACCGCACGGTGAATTCCGACAGCGGCACACCCACCCACGGCGCTGCCGGACAGGGGCATGTCGCCTTCGCGGTGGAGGAGGGCGAGCTGGACGCCTGGCGGCGGCGGCTCCGGGAGAGCGGAGTCGCCGTCGAGAAGGAGATCGCCTGGGAGGACGGCGGCTACTCGATCTACTTCCGCGACCCGGCCGGGAACAGCGTGGAGGTGGCCACGCCGGAGCTCTGGCGGAACGCCTGCCGCTCCCCCGAGCCCGGCGCGTGCCAGCAAGTGGACTGGCGCGACTGATCAGGCCGCCAGGATTTGCCGCACCCGCGCGATGAGCGCCTCGGTGGGGAACGGCTTGTGCAGGAACCCCACCAGGCCGAGGCCCTCGAACCGCCCCACCACGTGCTGCTCGTGGTAGCCGCTGCAGACCAGCACCGGCACGTCGGGGTAGTCGCACCGAATGGCCTCGAGCGTCTCGGCCCCGTCCATGCGAGGCATCGTGGCGTCGAGCAGAATCAGTTCGACCTCGGCGCCCCGCGCGGCCATCGTGGCGACGGCCTCCGGGCCGTCCGCAGCCTCGATCACCTCCAGGCCACAGCCGCGCAGGCCCGGAGGCCGTCGCCACGATGGCCGCGCGGGGCGCCGGAGGCGGGGAGCAGGAGCCGCACCGTGGTCCCCTCGCCCGCGGTGCTGGCCACGTGCACGGCGCCGTGGTGGCTGCGGGCGATGCCCAGCACCGCCGCCAGGCCGAGCCCGCGCCCGGTGAACTTGGTGGTGTAGAAGGGATCGAAGATCCGGGCCCGCGTCGCCTCGTCCATGCCGCACCCGTTGTCGGCAACCTCAATGTAAACGTACTCGCCCGCGCCCGGCTCGGCGGGCAGGCAGTCGGTCCAGGCATCGCCGTCCGCTTTGGTCAGCGTGCCGGTGGCGACCCGGATCTCGCCCTCGGCAGCCCCCAGCGCGTCCGATGCGTTGGTCACCAGGTTCATCACGACCTGCCGGAGCTGGCTGGCGTCGCCCTCCACGCTCGGCAGTCCGTCGGGACACGCCAGCCGCAGGCTCGCTTTCTTGCTGATCACCGAGCGCAGCAACTGGGCGGTTTCGCGCGTGACGGCCGAGACGTCGAGCGGGCGCACGGTGGACGGCCCCTTCCCGGCGTAGGCGAGCATCTGGTTGGTCAGCTCGGCGGCGCGGGCGGCGGCCGTCTCGATCTCCTTGGCATACTCCGCGGCTTCGGCGGGCAGCCCCGGCACCAGCGGGATCAGGCCCGCGTTGCCCATCATGGCCACCAACAGGTTGTTGAAGTCGTGGGCGATGCCCCCGGCGAGCACGCCCAGGCTCTCGAGCCGCTCCCCGTGGCGCAGGTGCTCCTCCAGCCGGCGGCGCTGCTCCTCGGCCGCCCGCAGGTCGGCCAGCATGGTGTTGATGTCCTCGGCAAGCTGCGTCAGCTCGCGGTCGGCGGTGATGCTCACCCGCGCCTCCGAGTCGTGGCTGCCGCCGATGCGCGCCACCTGAGCGCCGAGGCTCGCCACCGGAGCCACCACCAGCTTGTTCACCAGCCCGAACGTGAGACCGCCCAGCCCGACGAGCACCACCAGCACCGTCATGGCCAGGTAGGTGACCGTGGCCCGGGCCCGCTGGCGGGCCGGCCGGTCGCCGACCGTGCGCAGCACCAGCGAGTGACGGCCGCGAATGTCGGCCAACGGGTAGGTCCCGGCGACCTGGTCGGGGCTGAGCGGCGTCACAAGGACCGCGTGCTGAGGAGCGTCACGAGCCGATGAAGGAGCGGCCGGCCGCAAGGCATCGGCCGACAGGACCGACATCTCGCACCCCGCCACCTTCGAGAGCGCGGCCAGCTCGTGGCGGTCGAGCACCCGCCCGATCACGAGCTGCCCGCGCGATGGACCCTCGTTGCCGGAGGTGAGGATTGGCGACACCACGAGCTCAGTCATGCCGAGCGGCAGGTTCAGGAGCCCGGTGCGATGCTGCAGGGGCTCCAGCAGCGGCTGCAGCACCCCGGACGCCCGCAGGGCGCTGACGACCGTCGCGGTGCGCGGGGCGCCGGTCCCGCCGCTCGCGCCGAGCGCCCGGCCCCACACCAGCGCCCCCCGCGCGTCGAAGAACGCCATCAGATCCACGTCGAGGGTCTCGAGCGTCAGATCCCGCAGGTTGCTCTTCATGTACGCGGCGTTGTGATCGGCGATGTAGCGGTAGGTGTCGTCCCACCATGCCCAGTCGTCGGCCGTGGACTCCAAGGTGTTCAGGTCACGCTGCAGCAGTCCCGCCGCCCGCTGGACGCGGAGGGCCACCAGCCCCTGCTCGAAGTCGGCGAACTCGGGGAGCACGCGGGCGTAGACCAGCACCCCCAGCGCCGTGCCGGCCATCAGAAATGCTACGGCCAGCGACAGGAGGGTTCTGGCCTTCAATGACATCCGCATCGCAGCTTGATCCCGCCGGCGCTCTCCCGCGCTCCCCTTCGCAGTTCAGGGCAGCCGTACCTTGCGCCGCGCCGGATGGTCCCGCCGGCCGCGGCCGGCCTTGGCCAGGTCCAACCAGTCGCCGCCGAGCTTCACCCGCACCACGTCGGCGGTGAAGTCCGTGGATGGTCCGCGGAGCAGGGCCGAGCCCACGCCGTACATGTCTATCGGCACACCGAGGCGCTCGAACAGGGCGATCCGCTCGGCAGTGAACCCACCCGTGACCAGGATCTTCACCCCGCGGAACCACGCCCGAGCCAGCTCGCGCTCGTCCTCGGGCACCGCCACGCGCTCGCCCTCCTCGTCCAGCGCGGACCGCATGGCCCACACCAGGCGAGGGTTCACGCCGCAGTCCAGCATTGGATCGCCCAGTGGCGGCACGCTCACGTCGCGCATCTCCCCCGCCGTGTCGGGCCGCACGGCGAACAGGCGGTAGCGCTCCGCGCCCTCCGCGTCGCCCTCGGCCAGCAGCTCGCGGTGGCGCTCGAACATCGCGCGCGCGGTGCGCAGGCTGTCCCTGACGCAGTCGTTGTGAGTGTCCACCAACGCCACGCGCGGCACTTCGGGCGGCATCAGGCGGGCGAAGTGGAGCATCGCCTCGGCCGTGTCGCCGAGGAACGCCAAGATGTAGGCGTGGGCCACCGTGCCGCCGCCACGGCCGCCCCACCAGGCCGCCTGGGCGTGGGTGCTCACGAGCGGCCGGGCAGAGCCGGCATGGTCGAGGTTGTAGCGCTCCACGCCGAGCCGGTAGGCATAGCCGTCGCGCGCTTGCGTGGTGTGGAGGTCGAAGCGCGCGGGGAAGAACAGCAGCGGCTTGCCGCGCGCCGCCACTTGCGTCTCGTAGACATTGGTCGCCACGCGCGTGCCGCGGGTCAAGGCGCCCAGGCAGGGGGTCTCGAGGATGGCGAAGTCGCGGTAGCGGCCGCGGACGCGGAGCGCCGGCTCCCAGGGGTGGAGCAGTTCGCCGTCGTCCACCGCCTCGACTTCGAGCCGCTCGGGGCGGGCGGCGGCGGCGCCGAGGATGGCCAGCGCCTCGTCCACCCCCGCAGCCACGGTGACCGGCGCGCGGCGATTGAAGAACTGCATTTCCACTTCGAGGTCGCCTACCTCGGCGCCCCGCGTCAGCTCCTCGGCCACCTCCGGGTGGCGGCCGGCATAGCCATAGCCCTCCTCGGCCAGCTTGCTCAGGATGGCGGCGCAGTTGTTGAAGTACTGGTCGCTGTAGTAGCCGGCGCGGAGCCGCTCGGCGTCCAGGGCCAAGATCCCGGCCGGGAGCCGGCGGCCGTCGAACAGGCTCATGCCAACGGGTCCTCGTCGACGGCCACGCGGACGGCCACGCGGGCCACCTCGTCGCCCTCGGCGGGGAACACGGCCAGGTTGTACTCGCCCGCCGGCACGTCGCCGAAGACCACCTCGCCGGTGGCCGTGACCCTCGATTCGAGGAGGGTGTCGCCCCGCAGCAGGTTGACGCGGGCGCGCTCCACCGGTGCGCCCGCGCGCCGGAGCTGTACCCGCAGGTCAAGCGTGTCCACGGCGGCGGCATGGAGTTTGACCCGCAGCTCGAGCTCGCCGCCGGTGCTGCGGAGCTCGATGTCGGGGCTGGCCGCGGGTCCGCGCGCGGAGGCGGTGGCCGGGCTGCCCGAGCGGGCGAAACTGTGCGTGAGCAGCCGCAGCCCGGCTCGGCCCACGGCGACGGCCGCTTCGAGCCAGGGCGGGGTGGCGAGCGCCTCGAAATCGGCCAGCTCCGAGGCGCAGAAGGGGCAGCCCGCCACGTGGGCCCGCACTCGCTCGGCTTCGCCCATCGCCAGCGACTGCTCCACCCAGGCCAGCAGGTCCTCGCGTCGCGGGCAGACGCCACGGCGTCCGGGTGCGAACTCGCCCAGCGCGGCCAGGGCATGCCGCAGCCGCACGGCCGCCGGCGTGTCACCTGCGCCCGCGGTCGCCTCCGCCCCAGCCAGCTCCCGCCGCCGCTCGTCGTCCGTCATGGCTTGGCTCCCTATCCCTCGCGGTCGCCCAGGAAGAACCTGCCGCACACCGCCTCAAAATCCGTGCGCTCCAGATCCTCGGCCAGATCGGCCAGCGCGTGGTACTTCAGCACCGCCACCGCATTCGCGCTGCGGTGCATCCGCGGGGCGATCTCCCGCGGCGCCAGGCCCAGCAGCGTCAGCCGGATCACCTCCCGCCGCGCCGCCGGGAGCCGCTCCACCGCCTCGTACAGCCGCCGCAGGCAGTCGCGCCGGTGCCAGGTGTCGAAGGCGCTCTCGGCAAACGCATGGAGGTCGAAACCCTCCAGCACCCGCTCGGCCTCCTCGTCGCCCAACACCGCGGTCAGGGGCTGCTCGGCCGCGGCCTGGTCCTTCCGCCGCATCGCCACGAACCACGCGGTGCGCACGAGGAACCCGCGGAGCTGCTCCTCGTCGCGGTACTGGAACCGCCCGTCGTGGACCGCCTCGAGGAACCTGACCAACACCTCCTGGGCGGCGTCGTCCACATCGTCGAGCCAGAACCAGTTGCGCGCGGCCCGCGCCCGCTGCAGCCGGCCCGCCACGAACGCTCGGTAGCGCTCCAGCCAGGGCGCGGCGGCCTCGTCGTCGCCGCGCTGCAGCGCCGCGATCCAGCGCTCGCTTCCGGTCACTTCCCAGAATCCCCTTCCGCCGGGTTTCTTTCACCCACAGTGTCACGTCAGGCGGGTAGGGGCGGGGTCACCCCGCCCGTCCCGGGTCTGCTCCCTTCGCAGATCACCGGACGGCCCGCCACGCAGCTCGGACGGGCGGGGAGACCCCGCCCCTACCCCGCCCGGACGCCGGACCCGCGCCGTGGCTACACACTCAGCCGCCAGCGCGGATCGCCGTAGAAGACGTACCCGGCCCAGGCCAGCGCGCCGGCGCTGGGCAGCTCGGCGACCCGCTCGCGCGCCGAGCGGAGCGCCCGGCCGAAGTTCTCCCCCGCCAGCAGCCCGTCGTAGAACGCGACCGCGAAGGTGGTGGCCGGCACGTCGGGCACGCTCCACAGATTGCCCACGTAGCTCTGCACGCCGGCGAGGAGGAACCGGTGACCCAGCGCCAGCGCCGCCGCCGGCGGGTTGGTCGGCTCGGCGCTGTGGCAGGCGTTGGCGAACACGAGCCGCGGCTGCAGGCATCGAAGTGGCTGAGCAACAGCCGGGCCTCGCGCTCGGCACCGGGCAGGTCGCCGGTGGGATCGTGCACCACCAGGAACCGCCGCGGCGGCTCCGGGGGCGGCGGATCGGTGCTCGAGGTGGCCTGCAGCGCCACCACCTGCCGCCCCAGGTTGAACCGGCGGCTGAGGAACCGGTGGCCATCGTGCGCCAGCTCCCAGGGGATGTGCATCACCTCCTCGTCGAGGCGGAGGAGGAGGTTCTCCTGGTCGCTGGCGGCGAGCTGCGCCTTGACCTCCTCGCTGAAGCACGAGTCAAAGATGTGCTGACCCAGCCCGCGCAGCTCGGCGGCGTCCTCGCTGCCGATCGCCGTCTGCGAGACGAGCGAGCGGAGCCGCGCGTTGACCGCGCCCAGCTCGGCCTCGTCGTAGGGGATCTGCGACTTGCTCACCACCGCGCCGTCGCCGGTGAAGTGGAACGCCAGGTCGCCGTTGGTCCGCGACACGTTCAGCTCGAGTGCGCTCTCGCCCTGAAGAATGTCGCGCCCGGCCGCCTCGAAGAAGGCGATGAAGGTGCTCGGCTGCACCAGCGCGATGACCACGCGTTCGAGCCCGGTGCCGGAGCGCAGGTAGCGGGTGATGGTG
>JACPDV010000265.1 GCA_016183835.1 Armatimonadota bacterium | reverse complement strand
GCGCTGCTCTTCGGGCACGGCCGCTTCACGTCGTACGACGTGGCCCGCACGGCGCAGATGCTACCGCTGTTCGCCCCGGGAGTGGTGCCGATCACGCTGCAGGTGGTGATCACGCGCGCCTTCTACGCCAACGAGGATAGTCTCACGCCGGTCAAGGTCGGCGTCTGCGCGGTGGCCGTTGGGCTGGTGCTGAATCTGCTCCTGGGGCACTTGATGGGTCCGCTCGGCCCGCCTGTCGCGCTGTCGCTCACGTCATTGCTGAACGTGTGCGGTCTGTTCTGGCTGTACCACCAGAGCTACCGCTTCGCCGAAGGGCGCAAGATGGTGTCGGTGGGCTGGCGGTCGCTGCTGGCGGCGCTGCTCACGGCCGTGGCCACCGGCGGCGCGCTGGCCCTCCTGAGCCGGCTGCACGGCGGCGGGAACCTGCTCCGCTCGCTGTTCGCCACCGGGTTCTGCTTCGCGCTCTACGGGCTCTTGCTGCGGCTCCTGCGGGTGGAGGAGATGAACGACGCCCTGCGCCTCTTCCGCCGCAAGCCCGTGGAGACCGCGCTGTGAGCGGGACAAGCCGGTTCCCCTGGCGCGGCGTGCTCCTGGGTCTCGCTTTCGAGATCCCCACCATCTTCTGGGTCGCCTCGTCCGAGGTCACCGCGCGGGTCTTCATCTCGTCCTGGTCGCTGACCCTCACCGCGGTCTTCGCCCTGCTCCTGCTGCTCGGGCTCAACGGTCTGCTGACGCGCGTCCGGCCGGGCTGGGAGCTGAGCCGCACCGACCTGCTGGTGGTCTTCATCATGCTCTCCAGCACGTCGCTGATCTACGGGTACTGCCTGATCCAGGGCATGATCCCCGCCATCGGCGGGCCGCACTGGCTGGCCACTGAGCAGAACCACTACGAGGCCACGCTCTGGCCGCTGCTCCCCGACTGGGCCTTCATCACCGACGACCGGGCGCTGCGCGGGTTGTTCGAGGGCTACGCCACGCCGCCGCTCCAGCTCTGGCTGCCGCGCTGGCTGGCTTACGGTGCGTTCCTCCTCTCGGCCTACGCCGCCACGCTGGGCATCACGCAGGTCCTTTCCCGGCAGTGGATCGTCAGCGAGAAGCTGACCTTTCCCATCTGCGCGCTGCCCTTGGAGATGACCACCGCCCGCTGGCCGGTGATGCGCTCGAAGCTGATGTGGCTCGGCTTCGCCATCCCCGCCGTGCTCGAGACGCTGGTGGCGCTGAGGTTCTGGTTTCCCGTGGTGCCCGCGGTGCAGATGAAGCACATGCTCCACCCCGAGTGGTTCCAGACCCGGCCGTGGACCGTGTTGCAGCCGCTTCGCTTCGGGTGGACGCCGTTCATCGTCGGGCTGGCCTACGTGGCCTCCACGGAGATTTCGTTCTCCTGCTGGTTCTTCGTGGTCTTCAACATGGCGCTGCGCGTGCTCGGCGTGGTCTGCGGCTGGAGCGATCCCGGCGGCGGGCGCGGCGCAGCGGACTTCCCCTTCCTCACTGAGCTGACGATCGGCGGGTTCCTGGCCTTCGCCGGCTGCAGCCTGTGGATGGCGCGCGCTCACCTGGCGGGCACGCTGCGCGCCGCGCTGGGCCTGGCGCTGCCTGGCGGCATGCTCACCGTGGCGGACGAGGAGCGCGGGTACTACCGGCTGGCGTACGTCCTCTGGCTGGCCGGCACAGCGGGGGTGATGGCCTTCTGCATGCAGCTCGGCATCCGGCCGCTGGCGGTGGTCGGCGTGTTCAGCGCCTACTTCCTGATCGTGCTGACCCTGTCACGCCTGCGCGCGGAGGCCGGGCCGGCGTGGGCCTTCGGCCCCGACCGCGCGCCGCACGACCTGCTCGTCTGGGCGTTCGGCAGCAGCGCCTTCGACCGCACCAGCCTGGCCGGGCTGGCGCTGACCAACTGGTTCTTCGCCGACGTTCGCTTCGCCACGCTGCCGAGTTTCATGGAGAGCCTCAAGATCGGCCACGACGCACAGCTCCGGCGGTCGCACCTGGCCGCCATCATCGGGCTGGCCACGCTGGTGGCGGTGGGCTTCGGCATGGTGGCGGTGACCAACCAGTACTACTCGCTCGGCGCCGCCACGGCCAAGACCTACGGCGTCGGGCTGTGGATCCCCCGCAGCGGCGGCGACACGGCGATGCGCTGGCTGACCACGCCCACCAACCCCGACTGGCAGCGCCGGCCGATGGTGGCGGTGGGCGCGGCGTTCACCACCGGGCTGCACGTCATGCGGCAGAAGGTGCTGTGGTGGCCGTTCCACCCGGTGGGGTTCGTGATGGCCCACACCGGCGCGTGGGGTTCGTGATGGCCCACACCGGCGCGGGATACAGCTTCTGGTGCCACGACTTCATCGCCTGGTCGATCAAGACGTTCATCCTGCGGGCGGGCGGGATGAAGCTCTACAGGCAGTCGCTGCCGTTCGTGATCGGCCTGATCCTGGGTGACATCGCCACGCAGACGTTCTGGTCGCTCCTGGCCACCTTGTGCGGCTGGCCGGTGTACCAATTCATCTCGTGAGGAACCCGCCTCTCGCGCCCTGCCAGGATAGCCGTGTGGCACGGGCAGTCTGCTGCCCGTGTCGGTCCCCAGGTGACCGCCACTGCCACGTCGCAGGCCAGACGCAGACACGGGCAGCAGACTGCCCGTGCCACACCGGGTGGCTCCAGGTGAGGAGGTCACCGCCGCGTGGCGAATTCACGCGCGACGGCCGCCGGGGTCACTTGTGCAATCCGCGTCTCCCGCTGATTCGGACAATCAGGGCCTGACCGCGCGGTTCCCCTGGCGCGGGCTTCTGGTCGGCGAGCTGATCGAGGTGCCCACCATCTACTGGGTGGCGGCGTCGGAGGTCACGGCGCGCGTCTTCATCTCGTCGTGGTCGCTGACCATGACGGCCGTCTTCGTGCTCCTGGTGCTGCTGGCGGTCAATGGGCTGCTGCAGCGTTGGCGGCCGGCGTGGGTGCTGTCGCGCGCCGACCTGCTGACCGTCTTCGTGATGCTCTCCAGCACGTCGGTGATCTACGGCTACTGCATGATCCAGGGGATGATCCCCAGCCTGGGCGGGGCCTACTGGTTCGCCTCCGAACCGAACCACTGGGAGACCATCCTCCAGCCCTCGCTGCCGGCCTGGGCCTTCCTCTCCGATCAGCACGCGCTGCGCGGCATGTTCGAGGGCTACGCCACCGTGCCGTGGGCGGTCTGGCTGCCGAAGTGGCTGTTCTACGGCGCGTTCCTGCTCTCCGTCTACGCCGCCACGCTGGGCCTCTGCCAACTCCTGGCGCGGCAGTGGATCAGCCACGAGAAGCTCACCTTCCCCATCTGCGCGCTGCCGCTCGAGATGACCAGCGAGCGCTGGTCACCTTTCCGCTCCAAGGTCATGTGGGTCGGCTTCGCGATCCCGATGGTCCTGGAGACGCTCCTCGCGCTGCACTTCTGGTTCCCGGCGGTGCCGGCGATTCCGATGAAGCACGCGCTGCACCCCGAGTGGTTCCCCACGCGGCCCTGGTCGGTACTGCGGCCGCTGTGGGTCGGCTGGACGCCGTTCATCGTCGGCTTGTGCTACGTGGCGCCCACCGAGATCAGCTTCGCCTGCTGGTTCTTCCCGGTGTTCAACTTCGCTCTCCGGGTGGTGGGGGCCATCTTTGGCTGGACCGACGCCGGGGGCGGTATGGGCGACGACTTCCCCTACCTGCCGCAGCTCAATGTCGGCGGATTCCTGGCGTTCGCCTCGTGCAGCCTCTACATGGCGCGCCGGCACCTGGCCCACACCCTCCACGCGGCACGGCACGGCGGGCCGGACGGCGGCTACTACCGGGTCGCCTACCTCTTGTGGCTCGGCGGCTCGCTGGGGGTGATGCTCTTCTGCCTGCAGCTCGGCATGCGGCTCCCCGCGGTGGTCGGGGTGTTCAGCGTCTACTTCCTGGTGATCCTGACGGTGGCGCGGGAACGCGCCGAGGCCGGCCAGGCCTGGGCGTTCGGACCCGACCGGCCGCCACAGGAGCTGCTCGTCTGGCTGGTGGGCAGCACGGCTTTCGACCGGCAGAGCCTGGTCGGGCTGGGCATGTTGGGCTGGTTCTTCATCGATGTCCGGTTTGCCACGCTGCCCTGTTTCCTCGAAAGTCTGAAGACCGGCCACGAGGCGCCCATCCGGCGGTCGCACCTGACCATCATCATCCTGGTGTCGACGCTGGCGGCGGTGGGATTCGGGATGGCCGCTGTCACGGGGCAGTACTACGCGCTGGGCGCGGCCACGGCCAAGACCTACGGCGTGGGCAAGTGGATCCCGCAGTACTGCGCTCAGACGGCGGTGCGCTGGATCACCCAGCCCACGTCGCCGGCCTGGCGCGACCTGCCGTACGTGGCGCTCGGCGGCGTGATCGTCACGGTCCTGCACCTGATCCGCCAGCGCGTGCTGTGGTGGCCGTTCCACCCGGTGGGCTTCGTCTGGGCGCACACGGGCACCGGACGCGCGTTCATCGTCCATTACTTCGTGGCCTGGCTGTCGAAGACGGTGATCCTGCGCGCCGGCGGGATGAAACTCTACCGCCGCTCGCTTCCGTTTGTGCTAGGAGTGATCCTGGGCGACATCGCCACCCAGACCGCCTGGTCGCTGCTGGCCACGCTGTGCGGGTGGCCGGTGTACCAGTTCGTCTCGTAGGAGGGCCAGACCGTGAGCACCGAGAGCTGTCGGTCGTGCGACGTGCCGCTGATCCCGCGCAGCGTCCTGTTCGGCAACCCGGAGAGGGCGGGCGCGCAGGTCAGCCCCGACGGCGCCCACCTGAGCTGGCTCGCCCCGCTGGAGGGCAAGCTCAACGTCTGGGTCGCCCCCGCGGACGACCTCGCCGCCGCCCGGCCGGTGACCCACGACCCGCACCGCGGCATCCACCACTACTTCTGGGCTTACAACGCCCGGCAGATGTTCGCGCCCTGCCCCTGGCCGGCAGCCACCTCCATCCCGACCACTTCCTCGTCGGCATCAACGACCGCGACCCGCGGTACCACGACGCCTGGCGGGTCGATCTGCGTACCGGCGAGCGCGAGCTGGTCCGGCATAACGACTCCTATGCCGGGTTCCTCGTGGACGACGATCTCAGCGTGCGCTTCGCCCTGCGGGTGACCGAGGGCGGCGGGAGCGACATGCTCCGCTGCAGCGCCGCGGGCGACGAGCCGTTCGTCACCATCGCCATGGAGGACCAGCTCACCACCTACGTGCTCGGCTTCGACCGGAGCGGCGAGACGCTCTGGTTCATCGACAGCCGCGGTCGTGATCGCGCGGCGCTGGTGGCGGTGGACGCCGTCACCGGCGAGCGGACCCGGGTCCTGGCGGAGGACGAGCATGCCGACATCAACAACGCCCTGATCCACCCCACGGAGAAGACCGTCCTGGCTGCTTCGTGCAACTACCTGCGGCAGACCTGGCGGGCAGTGGACGCAAGCGTGGCGGGCGATCTCGAGCGGCTCGGTCAGGTCGCGCACGGCGACTTCGATGTCGTGAGCACCAGCCTCGACTTCCGCTGGTGGGTGGTAGTTTACGTGTGCGACGACGGGCCGCTGCGCTACTACCTCTACGATCGCGGGGCCGGCACCGCGCGCTACCTGTTCTGCAACCGGACCGCGCTGGAGGGCGCCACGCTATCGCTCCATCACCCGCGGGTGGTCCGCGCCCGCGACGGACTGGAGCTGGTCTGCTATCTGGCGCTTCCGCGCTGGGCCGATCCCGGTGGCGATGGCAATCCGGACGCGCCGCTCCCGATGGTGTTGTGGGTCCACGGCGGGCCGTGGCACCGCGACTCGTGGGGCTACCAGCCGTTCGTGCAGTGGCTCGCCAACCGTGGCTATGCGGTTCTGCAGGTGAACTTCCGCGGCTCCACCGGCTTTGGCAAGTCGTTCATCAACGCCTCGAACCTGGAGTGGGGCGGGAAGATGCACGACGACTTGCTCGACGCCGTGGACTGGGCGGTGGCCGAGGGCATCACGCGGGCCGACCAGGTCGCCATCGGCGGCGGGTCCTATGGCGGGTATGCCACGTTGGTGGGCGTGACGTTCACCCCCGAGCGGTTCGTCTGCGGCGTGGACATCGTCGGACCGTCCAACCTGCGGACACTGCTCAGCACCATCCCGCCCTACTGGGAGCCGATGCGCGCCATGTGGGCGCAGCGGGTGGGCGACACCGACACCGACGAGGGCCGGGCGTTCCTCGACGAGCGCTCGCCGCTGAGCTACGTGGACCGCATCCAGCGGCCGCTGCTGATCGCGCAGGGCGCCAACGACCCGCGGGTGAAGCAGTCCGAGAGCGACCAGATCGTGGCGGCGATGCAGGCCCGGGGGATCCCGGTGACGTACGTCCTGTTCCCCGACGAGGGCCACGGGTTCGCGCAGCCCGAGAACTCCACGGCGTTCACGGCCGTCTCCGAGGCGTTCCTGGCGGAGCACCTGGGCGGCCGGTGCGAGCCGCTCGGCGACGACGTGCGCGTCTCCACGGCGCAGGTGGCGGCGGGCGTGGAGGGCGTGCCGGGGCTGGCGGAGGCGATGGCGTAGGGCGTGCTATTGGTTGCGTTCAAATGCCGGTGGGGGGCGGGCGCCCTC
>JACPDV010000264.1 GCA_016183835.1 Armatimonadota bacterium | reverse complement strand
CGAGTAGACCTCGCCGCCGGGCATGTTGCCCAGGTGCTCGTTGCCGTGTTCCGGGTCGTTCCGGAACACCTCCAGCGGCATTGCCGTGCTGCCGTAGACGCTCTCCCCCGGACCGGCGCCCACCATGAAGATGATCGATCCCGCACCCTTGTATTCGAACGTCACCGTGCGGCTCTCGCCGCTCTTCGGGTCGCGCACCTGGAACGAGCCGCCCTTGTTCCCCTCCGCGTGCCCGACGATCTCCCGCCCGTCACGCAACGTCAGGGTCTTGCCCGGCACGGCGGTCACGGGCACCAGTGTCTCGTCGTCGAGGCGGAACGTCTCGGAGACCGTCTTGCCGTCGTCCGTGGGGTGCGTGATCCCGGCGTAGACGTTGCCGTCCGCGCCGTTCTGCACCGCGATGAAGTTGTTGATCCGCCACTTCTCGGGGAGGAGCTCCCGGTGCTCGCGGGTCTGGGGGTCGTAGACCACCAGCCCCTGCCGGGTCGGTCCGACGCCGGTGTAGATCTTCCCGTTCGGCGCGGCCGCGACGGTGCGGGAGTACATCTCCACCGGGTCCATGCGGCCCAGGTCCTCCATCTTGCCGGTCGCCGGGTCGAACGAGACGAGCTTCGCTTGCGGGTAGGTGCAGCCGTAGAGCTTGCCGTCCGGCGCCAGCACCAACTGCCAGACGTACGACTCCGTGGGCGACGGCTTGCCGACGATGGTAACGTTATCATCCGGCTTGGCGGGGTCGAAGCGGAGGATCAGCCCCTCGCCGAAGGTGCCGACGTAGACCTTCTTGTCGGGCCCCAGGACGAAGGCCCAGCCGCCGGTCTCCTGCGGCGCGGGGTACTGGTGCGTCTCGCCGGTGTCCGGGTCCACGCTGAGGACGAACAGCGGCGCGCCGGCCTGCATGTAGTTGAGGTAGACGAGGTCGCGGGTGCCGTCGCGGTTGGGCCCCACGAGGATGCCCATGTTGCCGGCCTTGGTGACGGGGATGCCGAGGTCCTCGAAGGTGCCGGCCAGCGTGGGCGCGGCGAGCACGGGGAGCAGCGAGCAGGTCCAGGCGGGGTGCAAGCGCATGGCGGTCCCTCCGGCGCGAGGCGGCACCTCGCGTGGCGGGGAGTTCACCGGAGCGGCGCGTGTCCCTCCGTCCGCGGCTACCGGCAGACGGACACGGGCCGGATGCCCGCGCCACACCGGCAGGTCCCTCAGGCATGGGCGCCGAACCTGACCATATGGGCACTCCATGTCAGGTCATCCTGCTCATGACCGACACTCAGCGCACGGACATGCTCGGCTGCTACGGCAACGCGGCCATGCACACGCCCCACCTGGACCGCTTCGCTTCGCAAGGCGTGCGCTTCGACCGGGCCTACACCTGCCAGCCGGTGTGCGGCCCGGCGCGTGCCGCCATGTTCACCGGCACTTTTCCTCACAGCAACGGCATGTGGGGCAACAGCATGGCCCTCGGCGACAACGTCAAGACCCTCGGTCAGCGGGTCCATGACCAGGGCATTCACACTGCCTACATCGGCAAGTGGCACCTCGACGGCGGCGACTACTTCGGCCTCGGCCGCTGCCCCGACGGCTGGGACCCCGACTACTGGTACGACATGCGCTGCTACCTCGAGGAGCTCTCGCCCGAGGACCGCGCCCGCTCGCGCCGCACCGCGCTGTGTGAGGATCCCGACCTGACCGAGGAGTTCTGTTTCGGCCACCGCTGCTCCGACCGCGCGATCCGCTTCCTCGAGCGACACACGGAGGAGCCGTTCTGCCTGGTGGTGAGCTACGATGAGCCGCACGGCCCGTTCGTCTGCCCGCGGGAGTACGTGGACCTCTACCGCGGCTACGAGTGGCCGAAGAGCCCGAACGTGTGGGACACCCTCGAGGGCAAGCCCGAGCACCAACGCATCTGGGCGGGGCCGGCGCTGGAGAGCGATCGCGACGCGCTCACCCTCCGGCCGCTCTACTTCCTGGCCTGCAACAGCTTCGTGGACCACCAGCTCGGCCGCGTGCTCGACGCGATCGACCGTCACGCGCCGGAGGCGCTGGTGATCTACACGTCGGACCACGGCGATGCGCTGGCCTCGCACTGCCTCCACGGCAAGGGCCCGGCGATGTACGAGGAGATGACCCACATCCCCTTCCTCGTGCGCTGGCCCGGCGAGGCGCCCGCCGGGGCGGTCTGCCCACACCCGACCTCGCACATCGACCTGGTCCCCACGGTGCTCGACGCCCTCGGCCTGCCTCAGCCGAAGCTGCTCGAAGGCCGGAGCATGCTGCCCGCGATCCGCGACCCGCGGAGCGCTGTCAACGAACGGATCTTCATGGAGTTCGGCCGCTTCGAGGTGGACCACGACGGCTTCGGCGGGTTCCAGCCGGTGCGCGCGGTGTGCGACGGGCAGTACAAGCTGGTGATCAACCTGCTCTGCACCGACGAGCTGTACGACCTGGCGGCGGACCCGCAGGAGCTGACGAACCTGATCGACTCCCCGGCCCACGCCGCCGCGCGGGACGCGCTGCACGACCGGCTGCTGGAGTGGATGAACCAGACGCGCGACCCGTTCCGCGGCTACTGCTGGGAGCGCCGTCCGTGGCGGGCCGACGCGCGGCCCGCGACCTGGGCCTACACCGGCTACACGCGGCAGCGGGAGAACGAGGAGTACGAGCCGCGCCAGCTCGACTACGACACGGGCCTGCCGATGGCCGACGCGCAGCGGCCGAAGTGAGGCGAGCCGTGGCGCGGGCCGCTCCTTGACAGCACGCCGGGTCGGCTCCATACGGACGGCGAGACCGTCGGGTCCGCCCGCCGCTTCGCGTTCGGGCGGTGGAGGAGGTGACGCCGTGAGCGCACTGGCCTGGCTCGTGTTCGTGCTGGCGGCAGCCCTGGAGGTCGGCGGCGATGCCCTGATCCGGCGCGGACTGCGCGACAGCGGCTTGGCCATGGTCGTGGCCGGGCTGGTCGTGCTGGGCGGCTACGGCCTCGTCGTCAACTCCGTGCGGTGGGACTTCTCGCGGCTGCTGGGCGTCTACGTCGCCGTGTTTGCCCTCGTCAGCGTGCTGTGCGGCCGGTTCGTCTTCCGCGAGCAGGTCGCGACCACCACCTGGCTCGGGCTGGCGATCATCGTAGTGGGCGGCCTGGTGATCCAGTTCGGCTCGCCGCTCAAGCGCTGAGCCTTATGCGCCGAGCACCTTCCGCGCCCGCCCGAGGGCCATCAGCGGGAAGTAGTGGCGGTAGAGGTTGTAGTTGATCATGAACCCGCGCCCCAGCTCGGTGCCCTGCCCGAGCTGATCGCGGACGCGCTGGAGATCCACCCGCCGGCCCACGCCGTAGCCGGGGAAGCCGGCGCCCGTGTAGGCATCCTCGTCCCACGTGCCGTCCGCGCGCTGGGTCGCGGTCAGCCAGTCCACGCCGCGGCGGATGGACTCGGTGTAGCGCGAGCTCTCGGTCGCCAGCAACGCCAGCAGCGCCCAGGCGGTCTGCGAGGCCGTGCTCGCGCCGACCCCGCGGAGCGTCTCGTCCATGTACGAGGCGCAGGTCTCGCCCCAGCCGCCGTCCTCGTTCTGCCGCCCGACGATCCAGTCGGCGGCGTGGCGGACGTACCAGCTCGTCATGTCCTCGCCCACGGCCCGGAGCGCCGGGAGCACCGCGCCGGTGCCGTAGATGTGGTTGACCCCCCAGCGGCCGAACCAGCTCCCGTCGGCCTCCTGCTCGCGCCTGATGTAGTCCACGGCCCGCCGCACTACCGGGTCGCGCAGGTCGCGGCCGAGACAGCCCAGCGCCTCCACCACGTGCGCGGTGACGTCCACGCTGGGCGGGTCGAGTGCCTCGCCGAAATCGCAGAACGGGATCTTGCTCACCAGCCGGTGCGTGTTGTCCTTGTCGAACGCCGCCCAGGCGCCGCCCTTGGAGCGCATCCCCAGCACCCAGGCCAGGCCGCGCCGGATGGCCTGATCGAGCCGCGGCCGGTCCGGGCAGCTCTCCCGGAGCCGAGCCAGCACCAGCAGCGCGACGGCGGAGTCGTCCACGTCGGGGTAGGTGTCGTTCTCGAACTCGAACGCCCAGCCGCCCGGCTCCAGCCGCGGCGACTTGAACTGCCAGTCGCCGTGTGACTGCACTTGCTCGTCGAGCACCCAGTCGAGGGCCCGGCGGACCGGCTCGGCGTGGCCGTCGAGCCCACAGTCGAGCAGCCCTTCGAGCGCGAGCACCGTGTCCCACACGGGCGACATGCAGGCCTGCACGAAGGTGCCGCCGACGCGCTCGTACGACCACGGCGGGCCGAACGCCTGCAGACCCTTGGCGACCACCGGGTGGTCGAGGTCGTAGCCCTCGACGTGCAGGGCCATCAGCGAGTAGACCCACGGCGGCTGAATCCCGCCCCAGCAGCCGTCGGCCTCCTGCCGCTCGATGATCCACTCCAGGCAGACCTTGACCGCCTCGCCGCGCCGCGGGTGCCAAGGAAGCTTGGCGTAGGAGCAGGCCAGCCGGTCGAAGACGAAGAACAGCCGCTCCCACGAGAACCGTCCGCCGCGGCGGGGGAGATGGTAGTCCATCCGCTCGCGCCCGTCGGGAAACAGCTCTTCGAGCCGGCGGTCGTCGGGCAGCGGGCGCACGGGCCGCTCGGCGGAGAGGATGCTGAGGGGCACCAGCGTGCCGCGCGCCCAGGAGCTGAAGGCGTAGACGTTGAAGGGGAACCAGACGGGGAAGAAGATCATCTCGGGCGGCAGCGTGGGGGTGCCGTCCCACGGCCACTCGCCGATCAGGGCGAGCCAGAAGCGGGTGAAGACGCGCACCTTGGCGAGCCCGCCGTGGGCGAGGATCCACTCGCGGGCGCGGGCCAGGCGCGGGTCGGCGGCGGGGATGCCGGCGGCGCGGAGCGCGGCGTAGCACTCCACGGTGGTGCTGATGTCGCCCGCCGGGGCGGCGTGGTAGTTCTCCCACGAGCCGTCGTCGCGCTGCGTGTTGAGCACGGCCTGCACCACGCCGGGGTACTTCGGGTCCTCCCGCACGCCGAGGAAGTGCATGCAGAGGATCCACTCGGCCTCCATGGAGGGGTTGGATTCGAGATTGCCGCACCACCAGCCGCGGAGGTCCTGCCGGTCAATCAGCCAGTCCACGGCGCGGCCGATGCAACGCTCCAGAGCGGCGGTGCCGGTGACGGGCGTGGTGGCCGGGGTGAGCTTGAGTGCCAAGAGTCAGCGGTCCGCTGCCGGCCGATGGCCGCCGCAGGCGGACGCGAGTCTACTCCAAGAGCGGATAAGTGGCAAATCCGTCCGGCGCGAGATCAGGTGCCGTGCTGCCCGATCAGGAAGTCGAGCACCCGCCGCGCATGACGGTCGAAGGTCAGCCCCGCCAGGACCCGCTCGCGCGCCGCCGCCGCCCTGGCCCGGCGCAGCTCGTCGTGCTCGAGGAGGATCGCCGCCACCTCCGCCAGCTCCTCGCCGCCCGCGCTGAAGACCAGCGTGTCGCCGAACAGCGTCTCCGCCGTGGGCAGCGGGTCGCTGAGCACCAGCGCGCCGCAGCAGGTGGCCTCCCAGAGCCGCGAGGTCGGCACGTCGTGGTTGCGGTGCCAGGGGCTGTGGCACGAGAGGACCAGCTTGCTCGACGAGTACAGCGCCGGCACGTCGTGGGGGTGGATCCGCCCTTCCAGGCAGCCGGCCGCCACCAGCTCCGGCTCGCGCTCCCAGCCGCTGCCGTAGATCCGCAGCCCGAGCGGCAGCAGCGGCAGCAGGTAACGCTCCACCTCTTCCCGCGTGCGGTTGTGGTTGGCGACGAAGACGATGGGGTGCGCGTACTCCGGCCGCGGCGCCACCGGCCGGTAGACCGAGGGATTGGCCGACATCGGCAAGAGCAGCGTGCGCGCCGCGCCGGCCTCCGCCGCCTCCATCTGCAACGTCGGGCCGGCGGCGAGGATCGCCTCGTAGTGCGGCACTGCCGCGGTCACGGGCCCCAGCTCCTCGCGCAACCGCGGCGCCTGGTACCACCAGACGTTGCGCACGCCCTTCACCAGCCGCGTCTCCGGCCAGGCGTAGAAGCTGATCACGAGGTCCAGGTTGTCGTGGATGGTGAACGGGTCCCAGACCTCGCACTCGGCCACCTCGGGCTGGGCCCGGAGCGCGTCGGCAAAGCCGTGAGCCATCACTTCGTCGCCCCACACCGCACCGGTGTAGGTGCCCACCACGGTCAGTTGCAGCCCGATCCGCAGACCGTTCATGCCGGCTCCGGCAGAAGGGACAGAATCTCTTCGACGCAGTGCCGCGAGCTGTGCCGGCCGAGCACGTAGGCGTGCCCCTGCGCGGCGATCCGTTCGCGCTCCTCGGGGTGGGCCAGGGAATGCCGGATCACGTCCGCCGCCGTCTCCAGCGTGGCGGTCGCGAAGTGCTCCCCGGCCTGAAACGCCGCCGGCTCGCTGATCGGCTCGCTGACCACGAAGCTCCGCGTGGCCAGCGCCTCGACGATGCGCAGCTCGGTGTTGGGCGTCTCGGCGAAGTGCAGGTTGAGCACGATTCGGGCGCGATTGAGCCACGTGACGAAGAGGTCGCCCCAGGCGTTGGGCCAGGCGACGTCGATCCCGGCGGCGCGGAGCGTGTCGACCCACGCCGTGCGATGGGGCGACGGCGAGCCGATGAAGACCACGTCGAGGTCGCGCGGGAGGCCGTAGGCCCGGTGGCGCCTCGGGTCGAAGGGCAGGATGACGACGCCGCGCAGGTTGCGGTAGCCCTCGCCGAGCAGGAACTCGAGGGCGTGGTAGTCGTGGAGGATCACGTCGTCGTAGGCCGGGGCGACGCTGCGGAACTCCTCGTAGCGCAGCCGGCCGTGCGCGCTGGCGTGGTGCAGGGTGGGCAGGATGTCGGGGTAGTAGAGCACGGTGCGAGCGGGGATCCGGCGCACCACGTCGGCGGACAGGCCGTGCCCGCGGTCGACGAGGCAGACGTCGTCCGGAGTGGAGTCGAGCAGCGCGGCGACGTCCTGCGGGTTGGCGAAGCAGTCGACGGCATGGGCGTCGCAGCCGGCCTCGCGGGCGCCGCGGACCAGGCCGGGGCACATGTAGACCTCGAGCTGCTGCCCCACGACGTACAGCCGTAGGGGCGACCCTTGTGGTTGCCCGGTTCTGGTCCACGGGATCTGCTGTCGCCGGAGGTGCCTCGTCCTCCCCGCCTCGGCCGGACGGACGGGCGACCACAAGGGTCGCCCCTACATCCGCAGAACCGTCCGTCCTGTCGCAGCCCGGAATCGCCCACGGCCGGCCATCGCGCTCCAACAGGTCACACAGCGCCGCCAGGTACTCCGGCTCCCGGTCCAGACCGGGATCCGTGACCACCACCATCTCGGCCCGCGGGAAGGCCCGCCGGCAGACGACCAGCTCCTCGGCGATCTGTACCACCGGCCGCAGCCGCCCCGGCCCGCGTGTGGCCCGGACGTGGAGCTGCGGCACATCGGGCAGGCCGGGCCAGCGGTAGAGGTAGGTGGTCGAGTCGCGGTAGGGGAGCGGGAGCCGGTCGAGATCGCGGGTCGGGTCGGGCGGGTAGACGCGGCGCTCCGGCAGCGCCACCGCCGCCAGGAGGCCCAGGTCCGGCTCGCCGCACACCACCGCGCGCACGCCGGGGAGCTCCAGGAACAGCTCCGCGCCGTCGGGCTCACCCGGCCAGAGCACCACGGTGGGGTGTTGCGCCGCGGTGGCGGCAAGCAGCGGCCAGTGCGCCGCCAGGCCCGCGGGCGAGGTGGCGACTGCCACCACATCGGCCAGGATGTCCTCGATCCGGTTGAGGTAGCCCTGCGCCGTCTCGCCGGTGGCCACGGAGTCGGCGACGTAGGCGCTGTGCCCCTCGGCACGGAGCCGGCCCGCGGCGAACGCCAGGTCGTGCGGGAAGTCGGGAAAACGGGGTCTGTCCCCAATTTCCGGCCGGCACAGCAGGACCAGCATCACGGCCTCGCGAGGCTCAGGGTCTCGGGCAGACGGGTGGCCGCGGGGGCTTCCACGGGCCGCCGGCCGACGCACAGGTCGTACCCGCTGAGTTGGTCCCAGCCCACCAGATCGGCGCCCACCTCGGCCAACAGCCCGTCAAGTGTCAGTTGCGCGTGCGCCGCCAGGTGGAGCGGGTGCTTCTCTGTCAACTCCTCGCGGAAGGGCGCGACCAACCAGAGCTTGCCGCCGGGCATGAGGTGCTCGTAGAGCATCCGCATCAGGGCGTGCGGGTCCTCGACGTGCTCGAGCACGTGGAGGCAGGTGATGGTGTCGTAGACACCCAGCTCCTCGGTTCCACCGAGGACGTGGACGCGGTCGGCGACGTCGGCGTGGCGGCGCTTCAGCCTCCAGCGCAGGAACGCCGAAGTTCGCTCGCCGATGTCGTAAGTGTCGACATCGCAGCCGGCCTCCGCGCTGAAGATCGCCAGCGTGCCCACACCCGCGCCGAATTCCAGCATCCGGCCGGAGAGCTTGCCGGCCAGGGCGCGACGCTCCGTGGCGTCCACCACCTCCCAGTGCGTCAACTCGAACAGGTATGCGTCCGAGGTGCGGTAGAAGGCCTCCCGCTCCGCCGCGTTGGTCGGATTGGCCGCGTACCATCTGTCCGCCGTCCACCAGTTCCCCAGCAGGCAGCGCCGTTGCACCTCGGAGCGCGACAGGCCAGTGAACTCGGCGACCTCGTCATAGGCGTCGTGCTCGCGGGTACGGCGCGCCGCCAGGACCAGTTCGCCGTTGAAGCCCTGGAGCGAGCAGAGCGGCTCGGCGCCGTTGCTGGTCACCCAGTCGAGGGTTAACCACTCGTCCGACCAGCCGTCGGGCAACGCTGCCTCCGCGCCACGATAGGCGACCAGGACGCCGCCCGGCCTGAGCTTCGTGTAGCAGTCGTTGAGGAAAGAGCACACCGCATCGGCGATCACGCCGGACACCTGGCGGCCGAACACCGCTAGCAGCTCTTCGCGTCGGTTACACTGGCCCACCACCTCGAGCGGCGTCGTCACCACGAGCAGATCCAGACTGCCGTCCGCCAGGGCTGCCACCTCGCCCCAGGCCACCGAGGCACTCGCCTCCGGCCTACCGGGCCAGCCCAAAGCGCGGAGCGCCTCGCGCTCGGCCAGGTGCAGCGTCCAGCGCCGGTGCGCCTCGTCGAGCAGGCCCTCCAGCTCCTCCCGCGTCAGGTGCTCGCCCTGCACCACCGTGTAGCGCGCGCCGTCGAACTGCTTCCAGTCGGTGGTCAGGAGCGTCCCGTTCGCGATGGCGTCCCGGAACATCACCGTGCCGGGAAAAGGCGTCATCAGCGAGAACTGGAGGCTCTCGGGATCGAGGTCCAGCGCCAGCCGGATGGTCTTCTCGGCGGTCTCCCGCGTCTCGCCCGGCCCGCCGAAGCTGAAGGTCAGGTGCACCCCGATCCCCAGCTCCTTGCACCATGCCACCGACTGCCGGACCCTGTCCAGGTCGAGGTGCTTCCTGATCCGCTTCATCATCTCGGCGTCGCCGGTCTCTACGCCGAACTTGATCCCCACCAGCCCGGCGCGCTTCATCGCCTCGAAGGCCTCGCGCGAGCTGGTGTCCGCGCGCGCCATGGCGCAGATGGGCACTTCGTGCCCCGCGGTCGTCGTCGAAGTAGACGGCCCGGAAGCCGAAGCGCTCCACCAGCCAGCTCATCTCGGCGACGATGTCGTCGTTGTCGCGGGTGCGGTACTGCTTGCCTTCGTACACCACCTGCGGCCAGACGCAGAAGATGCAACTGAACGGGCAGCCGCGGCTGGCGTGCATCTGCACGTTGGGCCACGGCATGGCGTTGGCGAAACTGTCGAAGTAGTTGTACATCGGCAGCGTGTCGCGCTCGGGCCAAGGGTAGAAGCTCATGTCCGGGAGCTTGCCGCGGGTGGTCTGCACGTGCACCTCGCGGCTCTCGTCGCGCCACAGCAGGCCGGGGCAATGGTGCCATGAGAGGCCCTGGTCCAGCGCGCGGACCATCTCCAGGAAGGTCGGCTCGTATTCGCCCAGCACCACGGCGTCGGCCATCGGCGCCTCGTCGAGCACCTCGCGGCCCAGCGCGGTGGCGTGCGGGCCGCAGAGGGCCACCTTCACCCCGTCGCCCAGCCGCTCCTTGAAGCGCAGCGCCCAGTCGAGGTCGATCTCGTGCGAGGCGGTGGCGGTCTCCATCAGCACGATGTCGGGCGCGAAGCCCTCCAGCCGGCGCATGAACTCGTCGGTGTACAGCCCCTCGGCGATGGCGTCGACGATCAGGGTCGGGTAGCCCTCCTGCTTGAGCAGCGCCGCCGCCGTGGCCAAGAAGAAGGGGAACGGCACGTAGCACGGCACGCGCTGCCCGCGGGCGTCCTGCGTGAAGGGCCAGCGGCTGCCGGCGCGCACGCCGATGCGGCCGTCCTCCGCCCAAGGCGGATTGACCACCACGACGCGCGGTGCGTCGGTCCGCAGCCGGGCGCGGTACTCCTCTTCGTGCAACACTCGATGGGCGGAGGCGCGGACCATGTTCCAGGTGGTCGCCTCGAACCCCATCCACACCTCGCTCACGGCCCGGAGCACCTCGCTGAGGGCGTCGGGATCGCGCTCGGGGAGCAGCCGGAGCGGCTCGGCGCCGCCGGCGAGCATGAGCTGCACGTTGTCCCACGAGCACGCCGCCGCGGCGTCGGGATCCTCGGGCAGGCAGGGCGCCAGGTCGTCGTGGATCATGCGCAGCACGTCTTCGCGGGTCTCGAACTCGCGCAGGAGCGAGAACAGGCCGAGGTAGATCGACGCCTGCGTCTCCTCAATCCGCCGCCGCTTGTCGGGCGGGCAGCTCGCGGCGCCGAGCCGGAAGTCCATCAGGATCCGCCACGGCAGGCCGAGGAAGGTGGGGTAGAGCAGGTGCCAGGCGCGGCGCTGGTGGTCCAGGTTGAGGTCGTCGCGGTGGCGGGCGACGTTGAGCGGCAGCTTCTGCAGCAGGTCGCGCACCTCGCCGGTGCCGAACCAGCCGGCGCGATACTCCGGATAGGGCGTGTGATAGCGCCAGATGGTGCGGAGCACCGAGGGCAGGTCGTCCTGCCTCAGGTGGCTGCAGCGGGCGTGCGGGTCGTAGGCCAGGCGGTAGCCCAGCCCGCGCACGCGCTCGGCGGCGTCGCAGTCCTCGCCGTTGGTGCGATAGCGCTCGTCGTAGCCGCCGGCGCGGTAGATCGCCTCGCGCAGGTAGACGCCGTTGCAGCCGTAGATGTGCGGCACCTCGGCCAGCGGCTCGTCGCCGTGATGCTGCCCCATGTGCGCGGTGCGCCACTGATCGGCCAGCCAGACGTCGTTGAGCTCGTCGAGGCGGCCCGTCACGCCGCCGAGCGGCGCGCCGGTGTCGTCGCCGGCGGACTGCGCCAACCGCTCCGACTCGAACTGCAGCATGAGCCGCTCGAGCCAGTGCGGATCGGCCACCACGTCGGCGTCGAGGTTGGCCAGGTAGGCGGAGCGTGCGGAGAGGAGCGCGGTGTTGCGGGCGTTGGCGAGACCCTTGTTGGTACCGACGGTGATGATCCGGATGGGGTACTTCGCGGCGCGCTCGACGGTGTCGTCGGTGGAGCCGTCGTCGATCACCATCACCTCGCTCACCGGGTAGCTCTGCCCGAGGGCCGCCGGGAGCACGCGGTCGATGAAGCGCGAGGCGTTGTAACACGGGATGTAGAGCGTCACGTCGCGGTCGGGGAAGAGCTGGTCCAGCTCGGCGAGCTGGCGCTCCACGGCGGGCTGGTCGGGATCGAGCTGGAGCGAGCGGAGGGCGATGCGCTTGGCGGAGTAGGGCAGGCCCTGCTCCTGGTAGAACACGGACAGCTCGTTGAGCGCGGCGGGGTCGTCGCCGGCGGCCTGGACGGCGAGCTGGTAGAAGCCCTCGGCGCGGCCGGCCTCGCCGCCGGCGGCGAACAGCTCGGCCAGGTTGGCGTAGGCCTCCGGCCGCTCGGGCTCGGCGTCGATGGCCTGGAGCAGACGGGTCCGCGCGGCGTGCTGACGTCCGCGATGGAACTCGACCGCGGAGCTGAAGCACAGCACGTCGTAGTCGCGGGATTCGGTGAGGTGGTTATCGAGCAGTTCGGCGGCTTCGTCGAGCCGGCCGAGGCCGGCAAGCTCTTGGGCATCGTCCAGGACGCTGACGCTCATCGGGTGGCCCCTCCAGGGCGGGCTGCTGATCGCCTGAGGGGATGTCGGCTAAGCGAGAGTAAGCCGGCATAGCCAAGATGGGCTACCCGCCGGCATGTCAGCGAGCTGCCACTTCGAGCCGTCCGCCGCGGGCCAACTCGATGCGCAGAGTGCCGTCCGGAGCGACCCGATCCGCAGCCTGGTCGTCCACCGTCACGAGGTAGCTGCCGCCCCGCCGCAGGTCGCCCAGCGTGAGCGCCGCCGCGCCGCTCAGACGCACCACGCAGCCGGCCGCCGACCAGCTCTCCACCGTGCAGTCCACCGTGCCCTCGGCCACCTCGCAGCTCAGCGGGCGTTGCTCCGCTCGCGCGGCGTCGCCCTCGAACTCCACCACCGGCGCGCCGGCGGTGACCCGGTTGCGCCCGGGGCCGAACAGCGCCGGCGCCTTCAGCCGGATGCCGCCCGGCCCGGCCGCCTCCACCACCAGCCGCCCGTTGCGATCGGCCAGCCGCGCCACACCCGCCGGGGCCGACACGCGGGTGACCAGCATGTCGTGCCGCTGCTCGTCGCGGTGCGGGGCGACAAACGTGAAGCGGTAGCCGCCGGCACCGTCGGGATCGACCTGGTAGCCGTCACCCCCGTGGACCTGTTGGTCCTGCCAGATCGCGCCGTCCCAGAGGAGCGGCACGCCCGGCTCGCGGAAGCCGTCGGCCACCACCGCCAGGTCGCCGTGCCCGCCCGCCACCGTGAACTGCGCCACCTCGTCCACGGCTCTCACGTGGGGCGGCAGATCCTCCAGCCTCTCGCCCACCTGGCAGGTGACCTTGACCGGCGCCAGCCCGTAACGCTGCCGCTCGCGCTCCGGCTTGAGCGCCGCCGGGGCGGGCTCGCCGTGGGGCATCAGCATCAGCTCAGCCTCGAGCCAGTCGCCCGGCTGCAGCGCGAGGGTCTCCTGCGGCACGGTCAGCCAGGTGCTTTCGTCCCGCTTGTCGAACGCGGCGGAGAAGACCGGCGCAGGCACGTCCTGGCCGCCCAGCCGCGCGGCGAAGCGGCGGACCAGGGCGAGCACGCCGTACTTGTCGCCGGGCCCGTGCGAGGCGATGAACGGCGCCTCGGCCGCCAGCGGTTCGCCGAGCAGCACTAGGCCGTCCTTCGGCGGCACGGCGCGCGTGAGGGTCTTGCCGTCCGGACCGGTCCACAGGACCAGCTCCGGCCGGCCGCGGAAGTGGCTCAGGTTGAACCAGCGGAAGCTCCGCCGCGCATCGCCCTCGATCGCGCACGGCGCGACCCAGTCGTAGCGCAGCTTGATGAACGTCCGCAGCTCGTCGCGCTGGGGCATCTCGAGGATCTCCACCCGCGCGCGGGCCGAGTCGTCCGTGGTGTGGTAGTGCATCGTCAGCCGGGCCAGGTTGGGGCTCACCGCGTCGAACACGGTGCGCTCGTACATGAGCTTGATCCGGTCGTCGTTGCACTGCAGGTAGCCGGGCCAGTGCTGGCAGTCGTGCTGCGGCTGGTCGCGCCAGAAGGGGCCGGAGAGCGGGCGGAAGTCGGGGATCCGGAAGTCGGCGCCCTTGGTGCCCATCCAGTTGTGCGTCAGGCAGGTGGTCTCCGACGCGCCGACCGAGAGGTGCCAGTAGATCAGGAAGAAGCGGATCGACGAGACCTGCTTCAACGGGTGGTCGCCCCAGTTCTGCGTCAGGCTGAAGAGACGCACCGCGCGGGTCTGGCCGGCTTGCAGCTCGAGCGGGAAGTAGACGTCGCCGAAGGCGGTGTCGTCGGGCTCCTCCCGCTCGCCGGCGAAGTTCTTGCAGACGAAGGCGGAGGCCGGCAGCGGAAAGCCCCAGCGGTCGGCCAACACCGCGCCCTCCAGGTTGCCCACGCCGGTGGACGCCTTGACCAGCAGCGTGCGCGGGGTCCCGTCGCCGCGCACCTCGAGCGGCAGGTCGAGCCGGCGCGACGGGTTGCGGTAGGCCGCCTCAAAGCCGTAGCCGCGGAGGTCGCCGTGCTGCGCCACGCGATACAGCCCGCTGGCCGGGTCGTAGCCGAGCCAGTCGCCGTCGGGAGAAGTCACGGCGTCGGGTGGGAGGGGGTGGAGGTCGGGCGCGAACGCCGCCTCCGGCGCTTGTCCGGCGTCCAGCGGGCGGAGGATCCACCACGCCGACCGGCCGGTCCCGGCGAGCACCCCGAGCCGCGCACCGTCGCGCTCCACCACCGACGCCGCGCCCGCCGGCGCGAGCGCCGCGTCCCACCGCAGCTCGGCGCGCTTCACTTCCGGTGCGCCCGCCACCGGCTCGGTGCCAAGCTCGATCCCGAGCCGGTCGGCCTGCGCGTGGAGCACCAGCTCGCCGCGCACCGGCTTCGGCAGCGCCTTGCCCGCCTGCGCCGGGTGTACCCGGATCCAGGCCACGTCCACCTCGCCGGAGGTCCCGGGCGGGTCGAGCCGGAGACCGGTGATCCGGCGCTCGTCGGGCAGCGTCACCGCGTAGTCGTGCCACTCGCCGTCGGGCTGGGCGTTGAAGATCACCACCTTGTCGCCGCGCTGACCCGTGTCGCCCTCACCGGTCCAGTAGAACGCGGTGCCTGCACCGCTGCGCTGCCGCATCCGGACCCGCACCGTCACCGGCCCGGGCACGTCGAGCGGCGGGCCGACGAGGTAGGGGTCGCCGCCGGTGAGAGTCAGCCGCATCGCCCCGTCCGGCGCGCGGCCGAGGGTGCAGTCGTGCGGCCCCTGCCAGCCGGCGTTGTCCTTGCTGAAGTCGTACTCGGCCAGCACCGGTCCGTTCGTCTCACCCTGGTAGGCGGTCAGGTCTTCGGTGGCGAGGAGCGGGATGTCGAGCAGGTGGGCGTCCCAGTAGTAGGGGCTGGCGCTCCACACGTTCATCCGCGCCCGGGCCGACGAAGCGGCGTGCCAGTTCTGCCCTTGCCAGGTCTCCCAGGCGGGCACCACCTCGGCCGGCGCGGGCACCAGGGGCCGGCCGTTGACATCGACCGCCGCCGGCTCGATCCCGCCCGCGCCGAGCAGCTCCTTGCCGTCGACGATGAGCGACAGGATCCGGGCCGGCAGCGTGGCCACCCGGCATTGGTAGCGTGCGCCCTCGACGATGAACACGTCGCGCTGGGCGGGATCCTCCCAGCGGACGGTGACCTGCGGAAGCTGCGCCGGCGCAGGCGGCGCGACGAGGATCAGCGAGGCGACGAGGCCGAGGGACATGGGCGGCTCCCGGCACGGCATTCGCGGCGGGGGGCGCGCCGCCCTCCTGTTGGTCCTGGGCGCCGTCAAAGCCCCTACCCCGTCGCCTCCCGCAGCACCGCCTCGACCGCCGGGTTGGTGCAGGGCAACATGCCGGCCTGCGGCCGGCAGCCCGCCTCGATCAGCCGCCGCACCACCGGACCGTAGTCGTCCGCCCGGTTGCGATCCCAGCCGTGCTGGCTGCCGTACACCGCCCACCCGAGCGGCGGCGAGTGATGAGTGGGATCGGGCTCGTCGAGCGGCGGGTCGTGCGCCAGGAGCAGCTCGATCAGCGGCAGATCGGCGCGCCAGGCCGCCCAGTGGAGCGGCGTCCCGCCCTCTTGCCCTCGCGCATCGATGGGGAAGCCCAGCGCCAGCATCAGCTCGACGGCGGCACGGTTGCGGTCGCGGGCCATGTCGGCCAGCCGGCCCTGCTCCTCGGGCGCGAGCGAGGCCACCAGATCGGGCGCGGCCGCGACCTCCGCCTCGGCTCGCTCGCGATCGCCGGTCTCGCAGGCCACCAGCAGCCGTTGCGCCGGCGTGGCGTGAGCCCGCAGCAGCGGGAACACCTCGGAGTGGCTCCGTCGCGCGGCCACCTCCAGTGGCGAGAGGTCGCCGCCGAGCTGCCAGAAGATGACATTGCCCCGCCCCTCGCCGATCTGCTCACCGGTGGAGGCGTGGGCGTTGTCGTGGCGCGGGCGGTAGAGCCCCTGGCCGATACGGCAGAAGAGACAGTCCGGCTCGGCGGCCAGGCACTGTTTGACGCGCTCGGCGTCGTCCAGGGCGATGGCCAGGTAGATGTCGAACCAGGCGCCCTGCTCGACGAGGTAGCGGGCCACCTCCGGCCGGTCGCCGACGGCCCATTGCGCCGGGGTGGACTCGTGGTCCACGCAGCGGGTGTCGAGCCTGGCGCCACGGGCCAGCAGGAACTCGGCGACCTCGGGGCTGGCGGCGAAACTGAGCGGGGTCTGCCCATCGCCGCCGCGGGCGTGGATCAGCTCGGGGTCGGCGTCGAGCATCGCGGCCAGATCGTCGAGCCGGCCGAGGTGCGCGGCGGACCACACGTCCAGCTTCGCGCCGCGGGCCATCAGGGCCTCGGCCTCGGCCGGAGTGGTGCCATCGAGAATGCCGAACGGACCGGCCCACCAATCCGACCGCCGGTTGATGTCCGCGCCGTGGGC
>JACPDV010000235.1 GCA_016183835.1 Armatimonadota bacterium | reverse complement strand
ACCCTTGTGGTCGCTCGTCTCCTCGTGGCGAGCCGCATGGCGTCGGCGGACGGGCGACCACAGGGGTCGCCCCTACGGGCTTCGGCGCGACCGTCCATCTCCTCCGCCACGGTCTACGACAACCCCTGCGACCGGACAGGTTGATCTGGCAGTCCGAGCAACACGTTACCGCGGCTGCCTGGCTCGCCGAGCCCTACGCCGTGTTCGCCACCGGCACCGACCCGGAGCTCGCGGCGTTGTGGGAGCGGCTGGCGCGGCTGCCGCGGTGCGGCGAGGTGGCCACGCTCCACGACGGCGTCTACAAGAGCCACCTTGTGCCGCTGCTCGGCCCCGGCGAGCAGGCCGTCCTCCTCTCGGCCAGGGAGGTCACCCGCGGCGGAATCCACCACGCTGGCGCGACCGTTCCTTCCGCCGCCCTCGACCGGCTGCCCGCGCCCGAGCGCGCCCGGCAGCAGAGCCCGAAGCTGCTCCTGCACGCCATGCGCAAGCCGGCGCTCGCCGACCGCCTGGTCGCCGCCGCAGACCCGCACGGCCGCTACCTGGCGAGCAACAACTTCCTCCTGCTCCTCCCGCGCCCCGACTCCGGCTGGCCGCTCCCGGCGCTTGCCGCGCTGCTCCGTTCCCGGCTCGTCAACCGCTGGTTCGCCGATCGCTACCTGCAGGTCAACATCGAGGCCTTCGCCGTGGCCAGCCTGCCGCTGCCCGGTCTCACCGCGCCGGACGAGCTTCTGACGGCGCTCGAGCCCGAGGCCGTCGACGCCCTGGTCTACCGTCTTTACGGTGCCGGAATGGCCGAGCAGGCGGCGGTCGAGCGGCGCTGGGCGGGCGACGTGTGAGGCCGCTTGCTGCTTGACGCCCGCCGCCGCGTGCGCTACAACACCGCCGGACGAACGCTACCCCATGCCCGAGCTTTCTTACTCCCAAGCCCTCCGCGAGGCCCTCCGCCAGGAGATGGACCGCGACCCCCGGGTGATCCTCATCGGTGAAGACATCGGCGCCTACGGCGGCGCCTTCAAGGTCACCTCCGGGATGCTGGCCGAGTACGGGCCCGATCGCGTGCGCGACACGCCCATCAGCGAGAACGGCATCGTCGGGCTCGCCACCGGCACCGCGCTGATGGGTCTCCGGCCGGTGGTCGAGATCATGTTCATGGACTTCATCGCCCTGGCGATGGACCAAATCGTCAACCACGCCGCCAAGTTCCACTACATGTACGGCGCGCAGAAGCCGGTGCCCATCGTGGTCCGCACCCCCGCCGGCGGCGGGCGAGGCTACGGGCCGACCCACAGCCAGAGCCTCGACGTCTGGTTCATGCACACGCCCGGGCTGAAGGTCGTCTGCCCCGCCACGCCCGCCGACGCGAAAGGGCTCCTCACCACCGCCATTCGCGACGACAATCCCGTGGTGTTCATCGAGAACAAGCTGCTCTACGCCGAGAAAGGCGAGGTACCCGAGGGCGAGCACACCGTGCCGTTCGGGCAGGCGCGCGTGGCGCGCGAGGGCGATGCGCTGACCATCATCACCTACTCGCGCATGGTGGGCGAGGCAGTCCGCGCCGCCGATGCGCTGGCCGAGCAGCACGGCATCGAGGCGCAGGTGATCGACCTCCGCACGCTCGCCCCGCTGGACACCGAGGCCATTGCCGAGGCGGTGTCTCAGACCGGCAGGGCGTTGATCGTGGAAGAGGGCAACCAGACCGCCGGGGTCGCCGCGGAGATCGGCTTCCGCATCTTCGAGGCGGCCTTCGAGTATCTCGACGCGCCGCTCCGCCGGGTCTGCGCCGCCGACGTGCCCATCGCCTGCTCCCCTATCCTCGAACGGGCCATCCTGCCCGACCGCAACCGCATCGCCACCGCCGCCTACGAGCTGGCCAACCTGTGAGGTAACGCCGTGCGCACCTGGACCGGCTGCATGCTCCTCGCGGCCCTTCCGGCGCTGGCCGGACCGGTCAGTTTCACCGACACCGGCGTCTGGCAGCTTCGCGCGCCCGGCTTGCCGAATGCCGACGGGAGCCTCTTCCTCTGGCACGGGAGCTGGAAGTACGCCGTGCCGCAGCAGGTGGCCGCCAAGGACGGCGTGGTCAGCGGCTGGCTCCCGGCTTCCGCTGCCGGCGCGCGGGTGAGCTTCACCGCCCGGGCGTACCCTATGCCGGACGGTATGAGCGTGGCCTACACGTTCCACCGCGACGCGGGCGCCGAGCTGACGCGCGGGATCTTCACCCTGCTCCAGCTCCCCCTCGAGCCCCTCGCCAAGCGCGCCATCCGCTTCGCCAGCAGCAATCCACAGCGCGCCGGCACCATGTTCCAGGGCGCCGGACGAAGCTGCTCGGTAAACCTCAGCGACACGCAGGCGCTGCGGGTGCAGGTCGACCGGGTGACGACGTTCGAGCGACGGCGCGACCAGGCCAACGCCGTGGCGATCAACGTGCTCCTCCTCCCCGCCGACTTCGCCGCCGACACCGACGTGCCGGTGACCGTGACCATCCGTCTGGAGCCGGCCGGGAGCGAGAAGATGCCCTGGCAGACGGACTCGCACGAGCCGCTGGCCATCCGTGGCGCGCGGATGGCGGTGCCGATGGTGCCGGTCAACGGCACCGCGACCGTGGAGGTGGACCTTACCGGCACCTTCGACAACCCCTTCGACCCTGAGCAGATCGCCCTGGACGCCGAGATCACCGCGCCCGACGGCCGACTCCTGCGGGTACCCGGCTACTTCCAGCAAGAGTTCCTGGCCAGCCGGGAGTCCGGCATGGAGCTGCTCTCGCCGCGCGGCGAGCCGTACTGGCGCGTGCGGTTCACCCCCACCCTCCCCGGCCGCTACCGCGTGCTCCTCCGAGCGCGCGACAAGACCGGCGAGGTGACCTTCGGCCCGGTGGAGGCCGGGGCCACGGCGGCCGACCTGCCCGGCATGGTACGCATCGGCAGGTTCCGCAATTGCTTCGTCCGCGAGGGCGGCAAGTCGATCTTCCTGATCGGCCACAACGTGCCGACCTACCTGACCGGCGCGCAGGGCATGGCCGACTGCTTCGACAAGATGGCGGCCGGCGGTGAGAACTACACCCGCCTGTGGATGTACTCGGCGCACCTCGGGCTCGAGTGGGGGCAGCCGGTGGGCACCTACCGCCTGGACGAGGCCTGGCGGCTCGACCACGCCTTCGAGCTCGCCCGGCAGCGGGGCATGGTGATCTTGCTCTGCATGGACACCCACCAGGACTTCCTCGGCGGGTCGATGCACGCCAACCCTTACAACCAGGCCTCCGGCGGGCCCATTGCACCAACCTGGTGGCCTGGGAGTTCGTCAACGAGATCGAGGGCTGGAGCGGCTACACGCGCGACGAGCAGAGCAAGCAGCTCGTCGCCGACTGGCACCGCGACATGGCCGCCTACCTGCGCGGCATCGACCCCTATCGCCACCCCATCACCACGAGTTGCTGGACCACCGAGGGGCATCCGTCGCTGTGGAACGCCCCTGGCATCGACATCGTGCAGAGCCACCACTATGCCAACACTCGGGTGGACATGGCCGAACGCACCGCCGAGATCTGCGCCCACGAGCGCGCCACCTACCCCGGCCGGGTCCACCTGTTCGGCGAAGTGGGCATCAACTCCCACTTCTCCAAGGGCACCGGCGACGACGAGGACCCCGCCGGCGTGCACCTCCACGAGCAGTCCTGGGCGGCGCTGATGTCCGGCTGTGCGTCGGTGCCGATCAACTGGTGGCACGAGAGCTATTTCGAGCCGCACAACCTCTACGGCGTGTTCCGCGGGATCCGCAAGTTCACCGACCAGCTCGACCTGGACCAGGACTGGAAGCCCATCGACGGCCTGCGGGTGGGTTGGGTCAACAAGCCGGCGCCGGTCATCGCCCGCGACCTCGAGATCGTGCCGTCGCACTCGGCCTGGACCGCCGTCCCCGCCGACACGCGCTTCGTGGTGGAGCACGATGGCACCGTGGCCAACCGCGGGCTGCTGCCGCAGCTCCTCCACGGCAAGGGCCACAGCGATCTGCGGATCCCCTTCACTTTCGACCTGACCATGCCCGCCGACGGGCAGTTCATCGCCCACGTCGAGCGCTGCAGCAACAACCCGCGCCTGCTCGTGGACCTGGACGGGCAGCGCGTGCTCGACAGGCCCTTCCCCACTGCCGACGGTCTGGGCAAGGAGAGCGTCTATCGCGAGCAGTGGAAGCTGTGGGAGACGCGCTACGACGAAGACGTGGTCATCACCGTACCAGCCGGCAAGCACACGCTGACCCTCAGCAACGACGGCGGCGACTGGATGGCGATCACCAGCTTCCGCCTGCCGGGCTACCTGACCGACGCCGAGCGGCCCTTCGCCGCCGCGCTGGGGATGAGCAACGGCCGCGAGGCGATGGTGTGGGTGCGCAACGAGCTGCGCTGGTGGCTCCCCGTGGCACGCGGCGACGCCATTCCCACGCTCGCGGCGATGCGGGTGCGGGTGCCGGACCTCAAGCCGGGACGCTACGCGCTGGAGCAGTGGAACACGGTCAACGGCGAGGTGGAGGCGCGCAGCGAGGTGACGCTGGCGGCCGACGACCCGGGGTTCGGCGTGCCGTCGCTGGTGGCGGACGTGGCGATCCGGCTGCGGCCGCTGGGAGGTTAGCCTCGTGCGCCTGTCGGTGATCGTCCTCAACCACAGCAAAGCGGCCTACACGCGCATGCTCCTCGACAGCCTGCTGGAGAGCACGGGCGTGGAGATGGAGTTCGTCCTGGTGGACAACGGCTGCCGGGACGATACGCCGGTGGTCCTCGACGACTTCCGCCACCGGGCCGCCGCGCAAGGGCACAGCGCGCGGGTGATCACGTTCGAGACCAACCTGGGGGCCATCGTGGGGCGCAACGCGGCGATGGAGCTGGCCACCGGCGACCATTTCGCCTTCTTGGACAACGATCTGGTGGTGCGCGATCGCGACTGGGCGGCGCGGCTGCTAAAGGTCCTGGCTGAGGAGCCACGGATCGGGATCGTCAGCCCGAAGCTGATCTTCCCGTGGGAGCCCTACGACGTGGAGTTCGCGGGCTGCCTGGTGACCGAGGGCGGGCGGGTGATCTACCGCGGCCGGGGCGAGCCACGGGAGCTGCCGGAGCTGAACGAGCGGTTCGATTGCCAGTGCCTGATCTCGGCTTGCATCCTGTTCCCACGCACACTCTACGAGGCCTTCGGCGGCCTGGACGAGGTCTTCAGCCCGGTGCAGTTCGAGGACCTGGACTTCTGCTACCGGGTGCGCGAGCTGGGCTACCGCTGCGTGCTGGTGCCGGAGGTGGAGATGTACCACTGGGAGCACACCACCACGGCGGGGTCGACGGACATCAACTTCAAGCTGGTGACGATCCGCAACGCGCGGACGTTCAAGCTGCGCTGGAGGCACATGATCGAGCAGGAAGGCGGACCGCCGGACGAGACGGCGGTGTGGCGGCAGATCGAGAAGCACGGCCTGGAGGAGGTCGGGCCGCCGCCGCTGCGGCGGTAAGGTTACCCGTTGAACACCCATCCGTGGTCCACGGTGATCGTCTGCCCCGTGATCCCGCTCGCCGCGTCGCTGCACAGAAACACCACCACTCTCGCCACCTGCTCCGGCATGAGCAGCTTCGGGATGCACTGCTTCGCCATCAGGTCGGCGCGGATCGCCGGATCGTCGAGCCACTGCCGCTGCCGCTCGCAGTAGGTCCAGCCGGGCGCCAGCGCGTTCGAGCGGATGCCGTGGCGGCCGTTCTCCCGCGCCCAAGTTCGCGCCATCGCGATGGCCCCGCCCTTGGTCGCCGCGTACGGGCCCTGGTTCTCGTGGCAGAGGTGGAAACAGAGCGAGGTCAGGTTCACGATCGCCCCGCGCCCGGCCCGGCGCATGTGCGGGATCACCTCGCGGCCGAACAGGATCTGCGCGAACAGGTTCACCGCAAACAGGTTCTCGAGGAACTCGACGGACACCGTGGTGCTGTCGCAACGGGGATCGACCGCCGCGTTGTTGACCAGGATGTCCACCCCACCGCAGCGCGCCGCCACCTCCGCCACCACGGCAATGACGTCCTGCTCGACCCGGATGTCGACGTGCCGGTACACAGCGCCGACCCGTTCCGCCAGCGCCTCGCCGGGCTCGTCGTCGATGTCCACCAAGGTCACGGTCGCGCCCTGCTCGGCCAGGAGCCGCGCCGTCTCCGCGCCGATCCCGTTGGCCGCCCCGGTCACCAGCGCCGCCCGGCCCTCGATGCCCGGGAGCTTCATGTCGCCTCCTCGCGCTGCCGCCTCGCCTCGTACAGGATCGCCCCCGCCGCCACGGTCACGTTGAGCGAGCTGGCGGCGCCGTGCACCGGCAGGCGGACCTGCAGATCGGCCTCGGCGAGGACCTCCGGCCGCAGCCCGGTGCCCTCGTTCCCGACCACCACGGCCCATGGCCCGCGCAGGTCGGCCTGCCAGGCGAGCAGTTCGGCGTGGGCACTCGTCACCGCCACCCTGACGCCCCGCGCCCGCAGGCCGCGCAGCAGGTCGGGCACCGACGCGGTCAGGTGGAGGGGTTGGCGGAGGATGCTCCCCGTGCTGCTCCGCACCGCCGGCCGGCCGTACGGGTCGGCGGAGTCGTCGCTGAACGCCACTGCCGTCACACCCGCCGCCTCGGCCGTGCGGACCAGCACGCCCACGTTGCGCGGGTCCCGGATCCCCTCGCCCAGCAGCAGGAGCCCTTCGGCCGGCAGCGCGGGGAGCGGCGACCGGGTCACCACACCGACGGCCTCGAGTTTCGTCTCGTAGCCGGTGCCGCAGAGCCTGGGCACGAGGCCCGAGGGGAGCCGCCACGTGGTCACCCCGGCCGCCGAGATCTCGGCCTCCAGCGCCTCCACGACGACGAACGCCTCGAGCAGCACACCGGCGGCGAGTGCCTGGCGGACCAGCCGCTCGCCCTCCACCAGGTAGCGCCCGGCGGCCGCCCGAGCCAGGCTCGCGGTCAGCGCGGCGGCCGCCTGGAAGGCCGGGTGGCGCGGGCTATCGACCGGCGGCATCGGGGACTCCGCCCCGCTTGGCACAGCAGTCCTTGTAGCGCCGGCCGCTGCCGCACGGGCAGGGATCGTTGCGGCCCACCTTCTTCCCCACCACCACCGGCTTGCGCCCGTCGCCGCCGCCGTTCGAGCGCCTGCCGCGGCCGTCCTCGCGCGGCTCCGAGGCCGCCGTCAGCTCCTCCACCTTGGCCGCCTGCTCGCGCACGTTCTGGATCTCCAGCACGTGGAAGCCCACCAGTCCGGACCGCTGGTAGCTCGCCAGCATCTGCCCGTCGGTGGTCTTGAAGAGGCCCTGGATCACGCCCTCGCGGACACGGCCGAGCATGCTCTCGAACATCTGCCGGCCGTCCTTGCGATAGGCGATGAAGGGGTCGGTCTGCCCGTAGCCGCGGAGGTTGATGCCCTCACGGAGGTAGTCCATGGCCTCCAGGTGATCGCACCAGTTGCGGTCGATCTCGTACAGCATCAGCCGCCCCTCGTAGCCACGGACTCCTTCGTCGAGCCGCTCGCGCTTGACGAACGGAAGCGGACCGCGCACCAGCTCCGCCCACAACTGCGTGCGGAGATGGTTGCGCAGCAACCGCTCGTCCAGCTCCGGCGGCGACAGCCGCGGCGCCTCGGGCCAGCGCTGGGCCATCCGTTCCACAAGCCGCGCCGTGTCCGGCTGGCCGTCGCGGCCGGCGGCCGCGTCCATCGCCGCCTCCACGTCCGCCCGGTGTTGCTCGGGGTCGCCGCCCACCAGCTCCAGCAGCGTCTCCTCCAGCTCCGCGGTCCGGCCCCGCCACAGCTCATCCGCGTCGAACTCGTCGCGCGTGGGCCATTCCGCCGCCAGCGCGCGGCACAGGCTGTCCAGGTCGGCGTGCGCCGGCACCACGTCCGCCAGGCTGTTCAGCACGCGGTGCCGCGTGGTTCGCTCCACGAACCCGGCCTCATCTTCGGTGAAGGCGGCCAGGAGCACGTCGGCCGACTGGTTGAACAGCCCCGAGGCGTAGGCGTCCTGCAGCACGGCTGCCGAGAGCCGCTCGGGCACCGGCCAATCGCGCTCGATCGCCGTCACGAACGCCTCGCGGTCCCAGAGGTCCGAGGCGTGCTCCGGGTTGCAGTGCTGATACTGCGCCCGGCCGACACTGAGCCGGATCTCGGTGCGCACGGTCTCGCGGCGGAAGGCCTCCAGGTAGGCCGCCTCGGCGAGCTCCGGCAGGAGTGCGGCGACCCGCGCCGCCTGCTCGTCCACGGCCAACGCGCCGAAGGCGCCCAGGTCGGGCGAAACGCCCCAGTTCCCGCGGAGGTGCTCGCGCACGCGGCCGAGATCCGCCCGCCCGGCGCGCAGCGCCGCGGCGAGGTCGTCCAGGTCCGCCTGGAGGTGCTGCCGCGCGGCCTCGGCGACGAACTCCGCGCCGCCCTCCTTGGCCTGCTCGAAGAGCGCGATCAGCAGGCTGTTCTGCACCTCGTCGGAGTACTGCCGGGCCAGCCGCGCCTCGTACAGCGAGGAGGCGGTGGGCCAGCGGCGAGACAGCTCGTCGCAGGCCTGCCGCAGGCTGTAGAACTGGTCGAGGGCGCGGTTGATCCGGCCGGTGAGCCAGTCGCCCACGGCGGTGGTGCCGTACTCGCGCACCACGCGCGGCTCCAGCCGCTCGGCTTCGGACAGCACGTGAGAGTGGAGCAGCTCCGGCGTGATCTTCGCCGCCACCTCGTCGACCGTCGGCGCCGGGCCGATCCAGCGCTCCTGCAGCCGGGCCGCAAAGGCGGGCCACTGCCAGGTCTCGGCACCGCCTTCCAGCGCCGCCTGGGCCGCGGCGCCCACGCCGTCGCTCAGGTCGGCGTGCGCCAGTTCACGCAGGAACTGCTCGGTCAGGTGCGCCCCGCGCTCACCCGCCGCGACCTCGAGCAGCGCCGCGCGAAGCGCCTCGCTCTCCAGGTTGCGGTAGGTGGTGGGATGCAGCAGCTCGGGCTGGTTCCAGCGCTCGTTCAGCGCGTGACAGGTCTGCGCCACGGCCCACGGGCCCGCGTCGCCGTGGGCCGGGAAGTAGCGGTCGATGGTCTCGTGCACGGTCCGCGCCGCCCAGCGCGCCGCGGCCTCCTCGAGAAACGCCTGCGGCCCCGCTCGGTACGCCGCCTCCGCCGCCTCGACGAAGGCCCGCCGCACCGCGGCGGCGTCCTGCCCGCGCAGCGAGGAGGCATCGGGCCGGTCGCCCAGCGGCCAGCGCTTGCCCAGCTCGAACGACAGCTCACGCGGCGCCCGCGGCATGTGCGGCTCGTCCAGGTGCGCCTCCACGCGGCGGAGCACCAGCGCGCCCACCTTGGCGGTGTCGGCCACGAGCAGCCCGCCCACCGCGGCGGTGACGGAGTCGGCCAGCGTGCGCTGCATCAGCCGCACGGCGAAGCCCTGCGGATCGAGGTCGCGATCGAGCCCGGCCGGAAGCTGCCGCCGCAGCTCGTCCACGTAGGCCGGCACGCGCCAGCCGCCCGGCGCGCCGTAGAACGGGTGCGGGTCGACCTCGGCCATCGCGCCGCAGAGGTTGAAGAACGCCAGCCGCCGCTGGAGCGAGCCGTTCGCCGCGCTGACCGCCCGGCGGAACTCGCGCACGCGCACCGCGTGGCCGTGCTCCTCGTCCGGGTTCTGCCGCACCGGCTCCGACAGCGCCACCGAGAGCGGCGAGCCGTAGGGCAGCGGCCACGAGCCGGCCACCGCCTGAAGCAGCCGCTCGGGACTGTACTTGGCCCACAACGCTTCGTAGACGTTGCTCTCGATCCGGTGCGCCAGGGACTCGTAGAGGAAGGTCTCGCGCGCGCTCGGCACCATCTGGTCGATCAGCCCGCCCACCTCGGCGCTCAGCCGCTCGCGCCCGCCGTCGGACACGGCCCGGACACGGGCCAACAGCTCCGGCTGCACCACGTCGTCCAGCCCCCAGCGGCCGTTGACGGCCTGGCAGGCGCGCTGGAGGCAGTAGTGCTCGGCCACCAGATGGTCCACGCGCTGGGCGAAGCGGTGCCAGGCCGTGTCGCGGATGAACTCCTGCTCCGCGTCGCGGTAGGCGCGGCGGCCCAGGTCCAGCAGCGCGTCCATCAAGCCGCCGTGGGAGTTGGTGGGCACCTGCGTGGGTTCCGGCGCCTCGGTCAGCGGCCAGCGCTCGGCCAGCTCTGCGCACAGGCCGGGCAGGTCCCAGTCGCGGGCGCGCGCCGCGGCCGGGGCGTGCACCTCCGCCGCCTCGAGCAGCCCCACCTCCAGGTGCTTGGCCACGAACCGCCGCAGGAACGCCCGGGGGGCCTTGTTGTTGGCCTCCACGAACCGCGCGCGCAGCTCGTTCGGCCGGTCCTGATGGCTCCAGCCGGCCAGACGGGTGGGTTTCACGTCGTCGCGCGGGATGGGCCAGGTGGACCAGATCCGGTCGGACAGCGCGGTCAGGTTGTAGTGCCGGCGGATAGCCTCCTCGATGGTGCTGCGGAGGTAATCGTGCAGCGCTTCGAGGATGAACTGCTCCTCGAACCGCTCGTAGGCCGCCTCGAGCCGGCTCACGACGTAGCTCTGCAGCTCCTCCTCACCGCCGCCGAACGGGGCGTCGGCCACGGCGTCGTGCAGCTCCTCGACGGTCAGGGGCGGCTCGGGACGCAGCTCCTTGTTCAGCCGCTCCGCCAGCTTCCGAGGGCTGATCCCCTCGTCCACGCTGCGCCGCACGTTGCGCGTGAAGCGCTCGAGCTTGCGGTTGTCGTCGGCCATCGCCTCGGCCGCCTGCTCGCCGAGCAGCTCGATCAGCTCCGCCGGGTTGGTCGCCTCGACCAGCTCCTTGGGCTCGAACACCCCGGCCAGCTCGTACTCGCGGCTCAACCGGTTGCACAGGGCCGTGAGGCTGTGATGCTCTTCCACCGCGGCGTGCACCACCCGCACCAGCCGCCGCCGCGCGGCGGCACTGACGAAGCTCTGTCCGCGGGTGCGCACCTCGCCCCGCACCTCTTCGATCATCTTCCGGCGCAGGGCCGTCGGCGGCAGACGCTCCAGCTCCCACGGGTTGAGCGCATCTTCCAGGGCCCACTCCTCGTTGAGCCGCTCGATCATCTTGCGCAAGTCGCCGTACTCGAGGTCTTCCTCGTCCTCCTCCTCGCCGCCGCCGGCGGCCATCCGGCGGTGGGCGGCGACGGCGGCCTGCACGGCCGCCTCCTCCACCGCCGCCAGCGCCAGCGCCTCGGCCAGCTCCTCGCCGAACTGGTCGATTGCCGTCTCGGCATCGGCCGTGGCGGCGATGGCCGGCCGCACCCCCGGCGGGAGCACCGCCTGGATCAGTTGCTCGGCCTCGGCCGCAACGCCGCCGGAGCGCTCGAAGGCGCGCCGCAGCCGGTGCTCCGCCGCGGTCCGCAGGAAGCCCAGCCCCTGCCGGCGCAGCCCGTCGGTCGCCATCGTCTGCAGCCGGTCCAGCATCGCGCGGAAGGTCAGCGGCGCCAGCCGCGCGGCGGCCAGATCCTCGCCCAGCGGCCACAGCGCGTCCAGCTCGCCGATCAGCGCCTCGAGGTCGCAGTACTCCTCCAGCGCCGCGTCGATGGTGGCCTCCACCTGCCGCCGCAACGCCCGCTCGACGAACCGCCAGCCGGCGCCGTCCAGCACAGCCAGGCAGGCGGCCTCGAGCTGCGCGGGCTCGATCGCCGCCGCCTCCAGCTCGAGCGGCCACTCGCTCAGGCACTCCGCCAGCGCCGTCTCCTGCGCCTCGCCGGCGGCCATCCGGGCGGCCGCATCGCGCGCGCCGCGCTGCACGCGGTCGCGCACCACCGCGGTCAGGAACGCTCGCGGGGCGGCCACCGGGGCCTCGCTGCCCACTTCTTGGAGCGCATCGCGCCGGCGGTGCTCGGTGACCCGCTCCAGCCGCGCGGGCAGGTAGTCGTGCAGCGGCCAGACCGCGTTGACGGCGCGCGCCAGCTCGTTGCGGTCGGCGAAGCGGACCTCCATGTCGCTCAAGTCGTTGTCGAGCTGCCACTGTCCCACGGCGCAGAGGAAGTCGCTCTCCTTGTCGCTGTAGGCCTGCTCGGCGGCGGTGCGCAGCCGCTCGCCCACCGTTTCGCGGTCGAGGCTGCGCAGCGCCGTCAGCGCCACCTGGTCGCACAGCGCGAACTGCTCGTTGACCTCCATCCACAGGCCGGAGAGGTCCCACTCGTCGGCCTCCACGTCGGCCGGCAGGCAGCGCGCCACGGCGTCGTCCACCATGTCGGTGAGGATGTGGCTCACCGTCTCGCGGATGTTCTTGCCCTCCAGGATGCGCCGGCGCTCGCCGTAGATGTGCTGCCGCTGGACGTTCATCACGTCGTCGTAGCGGAGCGTGTTCTTGCGCATCTCGAAGTTGCGGCCCTCGACCTTGCGCTGGGCGTTGCCCATCGCCTTGGTGATCAGCCGCGCCTCCACCGGCTGCTCTTCGGGCCACTGGTTCATCAGGATGCCCCAGCGGTCGGGGCCGAAGAGCCGCATCAGCTCGTCTTCCAGCGAGACGTAGAAGCGCGCCGAGCCGGGGTCGCCCTGGCGGCCGGAGCGCCCGCGGAGCTGGTTGTCGATGCGCCGGCTCTCGAGCCGCTCGGTGCCCAGGATGTGCAGCCCGCCGGCGGCGAGGACGTCCTTCTGTTCGTCGCGCCAGGCGAGGCGGATGTCGCGGATGGCGGAGAGCACCTGCGCGGGCAGGCCGCCCTGCGCGGCGGCCAGCCGGACGGCGACGGCCGGATCACCTTTCAACGCCTGGTTGGTGAAGAGCGTGGTGGAGAGCCCCGAGTGGTCGATCCCGCGGGCGTCGAGCAGCGCCTCCACGTCGGGCTCGGGGTTGCCGCCGAGGACGATGTCGGTGCCGCGTCCAGCCATGTTGGTGGCGATGGTCACCGCGGCCAGGCGGCCCGCCTGGGCCACGATGCGGGCCTCGTTCTCGTGCTGCCGGGCGTTCAGCACGTGGTGCGGCACGCCGCGGTCGACCACCAGCCGGAGGGCCTCCTCGTCGGTCACCTCCAGCACCTCCACCAGCCGCGCCCAGGAGGCCGGCGAGTTGAGGTCCGGATCGATGCCCTGCGACTTGAGCAGCTCGTCCACACCACGCTGCCCGAGCTCGTCGAGCGGCACGCTCGACTTCTGGCGCAGCTCCGCCACCTGCGGCTTGCCAATCCGCTTCTCGTTCTCGATGATGTGCCACTGCAGGAGGAGCAGCTTCAGCGCCAGCCTGAGCGGGTCGCGCTGCAGGCGCTTGCTGATCAGCTCCGAGTGCTGCGAGATCGTCCAGCTCTACTGCCGCCGGCAGCCGGTGCTGGTGGGCACCACCACCACGGGCATCTCATAGGCGCCCACGAACTCGGCCTCCTCGGTCTTGGCGGTCCCGGTCATGCCCGAGAGCCGGTCGTACATGAGGAAGAAGTTCTGGTAGGTGACCGTGGCCACCGTCTGCTGCTCGTCCTGGACCGGCACGCTCTCCTTGGCCTCGATGGCCTGGTGGAGTCCGTCGCTCCAGCGCCGGCCCGGCTGCGGGCGGCCGGTGAAGGTGTCCACGATCACCACCGACTGCACGCCGCCCTGCGGCACGACGATGTAGTCCACGTCGCGCTGGTAGCAGAAGTTGGCCCGCAGCGCGGCGTTGACCAGGTGCATCTCTTCGATGTGCGCGCTGTCGTTGAGGTTCTCGATGCCCAGGGCGATCTCGACCTTGCGCTGCCCTTCCTCGGTGAGGGTCGCGGTCTTGGCCTTCTCGTCCACGTAGAAGTCGCCGGTGGTGGCCTTGGTCTCGAAGTCCTGCTCGCCCTTGATCAGGCGGCGGACGATCTCCTGGATTCGGCGGTAGCTCTCCAGCGGCCGGCCGCGGCTGCCCGAGATGATCAGCGGCACGCGCGCCTCGTCGATGAGGATGCTGTCCACCTCGTCGACGATGGCGTAGTGCATCTCGCGGAGCACCAGCACGTTGGTGTTGAAGGAGTTGTAGTTGTCTCTGAGGTAGTCGAACCCGATCTCGTGGTTGGCGATGTAGGTGATGTCGCAGCGGTAGGCCTGCTGCCGCTGCCAGCTCGAGCTGTCGTGCTCGATGTGGTCCACGGCGAGGCCGAGGTAGCGGTAGATCTTGCCCATCCAGTCGGCGTCGCGGCGGGCGAGGTAGTCGTTGACCGTGACCAGGTGCGCGCCGCGGCCGGAGAGGGCGTTGAGCACCAGCGGGCAGGTGGCGGAGAGGGTCTTGCCCTCGCCGGTCTTCATCTCCGCCACCCGGCCTTCGTGGAGCACGATCCCGCCGAGGAGCTGAACGTCGAAGTGGCGCATGCTGAGGGTGCGCTTGGCGGCCTCGCGCACGGCGGCGAAGACCTCCACGAGGTGTTCGTCGAGCACCGCCTTCTCGGCGGCGATGAGCTCCTTACGCAGGCGCCGGAGACCGGCGGTGTCGGTCTGGGCGGTGCCGGCCTCGATCTGTTTCTGTTGCTCTGCCTCGGCGGCGCGGCTGGCCTCGGCGACGCGCAGGCGGATGCGCCGCAGGCGGTCCTGCAGGTCCTGCTGCGAGAGCCGCTCGAACTCGGATTCGAGGGCGTTGATCCGAACCACCTGGGGCTGGATCCCGCGCAGGTAACGCTCGTTGGGATCGACGACGGACCAGAGGCGCTGCCAGAGGTTCTTCTGGGGCGCAGGGGCGGTGGACATGGGCTCCTCCCGTGGCAGTGACGGCGGACGACGACAGACCGTCAGTCACGGGTGGGCGGACGGACGAAGCGGGCGAGGAAGGCGCGCGCCGCGGGCACGGCCGGCCGCACCGCGGCATGGTGCTGCAGCGCGACGCGGACGCGCCGGTCGTGCGCGGGCGCCAGGTCGCGCCAGTAGCGCGCCGATACGGAGCCGCGCGAGCGCCCGGCGGCGGGCCCGGCAGCCGGCGCGGAAACGGCCGCGGCGGCCCCCACCGGTGCGGGGCTGCGCCCCGGCTGCGGCAGCGCTGACGGCGGCGTGGCGGCCGCCGCGGCCACCACCGCGAACAGCCCCAGCAGCATCCACACGTGCCGCTGCGACTGCCGCCGCTGCCATTCCTGCTGCATCACCGGTGAGCGCATGAAGTTCCGCTTCACCCTCAGTGTAGCAGAAAGGCGCCGGACTGTCACACCCGGGTCTGGACCGGGAGTGATTGGTGGTGCCGGGAGTCTTGTCTGCGCCTCCCCCCGCGAAGCGGGGGGAGGCGGGAGGGGGGTCCTCCGGCAACCGCGAACCAACCGGAAACCCCCACCCCGTCCCTCCCCCGCTTCGCAGGGGAGGGGGCTCCCGAGACTCCAGTCATTCACTCTGGACCCGCGTGGTCCCGGGTGCTACCATCCGCTCCGCTCGCCCCACCCGGAGCCCGCGATGACCCGTGCCCGCCGGCGCCTGCCCGCCCTGGCCCTCGCCGCCGCCCTGCTCGCCGCCGGACCGGTCCTCGCCGAGGTCTTCCGCCCGCCGGCCGTGCCTCTGGTCACCCACGATCCCTACCTCAGCATCTGGTCGCGCGCCGACCGGCTCGCCGACCAGGACACCACCCACTGGTCACGCCGGCCTCACACTCTCTGCTCGCTGATCCGCATCGACGGCCGGGCTTACCGGCTGATGGGCCGGCAGCCGGCCGACCTCCCCGCCATGCCGCAGGTGGGCCTCCAGGTCACCCCCACACGCACCCTTTGCACCTTCGACGACGGCCGCGTGCGGGTCGAGCTGAGCTTCCTCGCCCCCGCGCTGCCGCACGATCTCGATGCGCTCTCGCTGCCGTTGACCTACCTCACCTGGCAGGTCCGGTCGGTCGACCGCGCCCGTCACCGGGTGGCCCTGTTCGACAGCACCAGCGTGCAACTGGCGGTCAACACCCCGGAGCAGGAGGTGGCCTGGGGGCGCGAGTCCGCCGGCCCGCTTACGCTGCTCCGCGCCGGCACCGTCGAGCAGGCCATCCTCGGCAGCTCAGGCGACAGCCACAACCTCGATTGGGGCTACGTCTACGCGGCCACCACTACCGCCGGCTGCCGCGCTGCCATCGGCGAGGGCGCCAGACTGCGCGACGCCTTCGCCGCCGGGGGCAGCCTGCCCGGCGAGGACGACACCCGCCTGCCGCGAGCGGCCAACGACGCCGAACCGGCCCTGGCCTTCGAGTTCGACCTCGGACAGGTCACGGCCCTGGCGCAGACACGCCAGGTCATCATCGCCCTCGACGAGATCTACGCCATCCGCTACACGGGCCGCAAGCTCCGGCCCTACTGGCGGCGGCAGGGCGCCTCGCCGCAAGCCATGCTCACCCGCGCCGCCGCCGCGTACCGGCAGCTCGCCGCCCGCTGCGCGGCGTTCGACCGCGAGCTGACCGCAGACCTCACCACCCTCGGCGGCGACCGCTACGCGCAGCTCTGCGCCCTGGCCTATCGGCAAGCCCTCGGCGCCTGCGGCCTCGCCGCCGATGCCAGGGGGCAGCCGCTGCTCTTCCCCAAGGAGAACACCAGCAACGGCGACATCGCCACGGTGGACGTGATCTACCCCCTCGAGCCGATGCTGCTTCTGCTCAGCCCGAGGCTCGCCAAGGCTGCGGTGGCGCCGGTGCTCAACTACGCCTCGTCGCCCCGCTGGCGCTGGGCCAGCGCGCCGCACGACCTGGGCACCTACCCCAACGCGCGCGGCACCGACGAGGCCGGCGAAGGGATGCCCGTGGAGGAGACGGCCAACCTGCTCCTGCTCTGCGACGCCATCGCCCACGCCGACGGCAACGCCGACTTCGTCACCCCGTGGTGGCCCACCCTCGGCAAGTGGGCGGTCTACCTGGAGCAGTACGGGCTCGACCCCGCCGACCAGCTCTGCACCGATGACTTCATGGGCCACCTGGCCCACAACGCCAACCTCTCGCTCAAGGCCATCCTCGCCCTGGCGGCCTACGGCGACCTCTGCCGCCTGCGCCGCGACACCGCCGGCGCCGACCGCTACGCCCGGCTCGCGCGGTCGGACGCCGACCACTGGCAGCAGGTGGCCGCCGACGGCGACCACTCCCGCCTCGCCTTCGACCAGCCGGGCACCTGGAGCCAGAAATACAACCTCGTCTGGGATCGGATCCTCGGCCTGGATGTCTTCCCCGTCCCCGTGAGCGAGCGTGAAGTGTCCTGGTACCGCCGGCAGCTAGGCCCGTACGGCGTGCCGCTCGACAGCCGCACCAAGAGCAGCAAGACCGACTGGGCCGTGTGGAGCGCCAGCCTGGCCTGGCGCGACACGGAGTTCCGGGCACTCGTGTCGCCCATCTGGGACTACATGAACCAGACCACCGCGCGCGACCCCTTGCCGGACCTCTACCCCACCGACGGCCTCGGCCGGGGCGGCGGCATGTTCGCCCGGCCGGTGGTGGGCGGCCTCTTCGTCCGCATGCTCACCGACCCGGCGCTGTGGCGCAAGTGGGCCGGCCGCGGAAAGGGCAAGCCCGGTCCCTGGGCGCCCCTGCCGCCTCCGCCACAGGTCACCGAGGTGGTGGCTTCGTCGCAGCACGAGCCACAGGTGTGGCGCTACACCACCGACCCGCCGCGCGACGGGTGGGCCTTGCCGGACTTCGACGACAGCGGGTGGAAAGAGGCCCCGGCCGGCTTCGGCACCGCCGCGCCGAACGCCGTGGTGCGCACGCCCTGGAACACCAGCGACGTGTGGATCCGCCGCAAGGTGCTCATGCCCCCGGGCAAGCACGCCAACCTCGCCCTCTGGGTCTACCACGACGAGGACGTGGAGATCTACGTCAACGCCGTGCTCGCCGCCCGCGCCGGCGGGTTCGTCACCACCTACACGCCGCTCGACATCCGCCGCGACGCGCGCGACCTGCTGCAGCCGGGGGCCGAGGTCACCCTGGCGGCCCACTGCCACCAGACAGCGGGCGGGCAGAACCTCGACATCGGCCTGGCCGACGTGGTGGACCACTGACACCCGGCCGCCTTGACAGGCGCCCCCGCGGACGGTAGCCTGCGCTCGCCCGGAGGCCCTCATGCAGCCACTCGACGTGTTCATCACCGGCGCCGGCCGCGGCATCGGGCGCGCGGTCGCCGTCGCCTCCGCCGCGCGCGGCGGGCGGATCGCGCTCAACTACTACCGCGACGAAGCCGCCGCCGGGGAGGCCGCCGAGCTGACCCGCCAGGCCGGCGCGGCCGCTGTGCTCCTGCTCCAGGGCGACGTGGCCAGCGGCGACGACGTGCGGCGCATGGCGGACGAGATCGACGCACGATGGGGCCGGCTCGACGTGGTCTGCAACAACGCCGGCTACGGCTGTCCGGGCAAGCTGGAGGAGATCACCGAAGAGGCCTGGGACCGGGCCTTCGCGGTGCACGTCAAGGGCGCCTTCCACGTCTGCCGGGCCACGCTGCCGCTCCTCCGCAAGTCGAGCTGCCCGGTGATCATCAACACCGGCTCGGTGGCGGGGATCCGCGGGCTGCCGAAGATGATCGCCTACGGCACGGTGAAGGCGGCACTGATTCAGTTCACCAAGTGCCTCGCCTGGGAGCTGGCCGACGAGAACATCCGGGTGAACGCTGTCTGCCCGGGCATCATCCGCACCGACTTCCACGCGGCGATGACCGAAGAAGCGAAGCAGCACAACCTGCGCAACCGCATCCCGCTGCACCGCGAGGGCACGCCGGAGCAGATCGCGCAGGCGGTGCTGGCGCTGGTGGACAACGACTACATCACGGGCGAGATCCTGGTGGTGGACGGCGGGTTGACGATGCGGATCTGCTGAGGCGCCGCGCGTTCCGGCCCGGCCCGCGGCCGGCGGGTGGCCGGGGCGCGCGGGTCAGCAGAAGGTAGCGCGGCTCCAGGTCGTCCACCGGCGCGACGGTTGCTGTCGTCTCCGGCCCTTGACGCCATGTCGCCAGGGCCTCCTGCACCGTCTCCCGGAAGAGCACCGCCGCGGCGTAGATGCCGACACCGAACAAGGTCTTCGGCACGGAGGAGCAGAACGAGTAGACCAGGAGCAGCGTGGCGGGCAGCAGCAGCGGGCCGGGACCCGTCTCGTCCTTCAACGCCCGATGGACGACGAAGCATGAGAGCCCAACCAGGGCGAGGAAGACCGGCAGCAGCTCAGGGCTGAGGACGACCAGCATCGACGGCGAGCAGTTGACGAAGTCGATGCACTCGCCGCGGTTCGGCCAATCACTGGACAGGTAACCCATGACGGCCCCTCACTTCCGTTGCCAGTAGTGCCTTGAGTTGCCCACCCTGACCGGTGTCAGCGTGCGCGCCCGGGGCCGGAAGAGGCGTTGCTCCGAAGGTAGGGGCGACCGGCAGGTCGCCCGTTCCGGCCCGGTGAGGACGGCGGGCGGCCACAAAGACGTCCCCCACACCGGGGATCGCCCTCGGTCGGCGTGGCGCGTGCTTCCGCGGCCATAGCTCCGGGTTTCGGCGCAGCCCCTCCCACAGAGCGGCCAGCGCCTCGCGCACCCGCGGCAAGCGGCCCGCGACCACCGCCGCGTAGACCGCGATCCCGACCAGCAGCCAGTGAAACGAGCTGAACAGGAGGACGGCCAGCAGGAACAGAGCCAAGGTGGTTCGGGGCCCAGTCTCGCGCACATCCCTCGCCACGACGCCTAGTTCGCGCATCACAAAGGCGACGAGGAGCACGAAAACCAGGCGCCCACCGAACCACTCGAACAGGGCTGGCGCATCCCACCAGCCGAAGGTGCACTCGTCGTCGAGCATCGGCGGCTCCTCGCGCCGGCTTGCGGCAGCGCCCGCCGGCCAACTGCCTACTCACTCCGCAGCATCGCCCGGCTGGTCGTCCTCGACCGGGTGCCTCGCACGTGGCAGTGACCCAAGCGCGATCTGCACCCGCGGCGAGAAAAACACCGCGATCCCGACATAGACCGCCACGCCGAGCAGCGTCACGCCGAACTTCGTCATGAGTGAATAGAGCAGGAAGAGCACGCCGATCACGAGGCCGGGCCCGCCTTCCGAATCCCCCCTGAACACCTTGTGCATCGCGTGCGCCGCGAACACCGCGAGGACGAGGATGACCAGCGCTGCCGGGTCGAAGACCGTGTCGGCCGGCCCCCCGTTGTACGTGTCACCCATCGCTGCGTCCCCGTTGCCTGGTGTCTTGCCCCGCCCGTGTGGCGGCGAAACCCAAACCGCGGCCTTGGCGTCGGGAGTCCGCGCAGGCGGACTTCGCATGGTTGCCGCGG
>JACPDV010000263.1 GCA_016183835.1 Armatimonadota bacterium | reverse complement strand
GCGGCGGCCGACCCGACCGCACCGCCGGTGCCCGCCGTGCAGCCGCCGCCCGATCTCGACGCCGCCCCCGCGCCGCCGGCCCGCGCGCCCGCCAGGCCCCAGCCCAAGCCCGCCAAGCCGGCCGTCGCGCCGCAGTCTCCGGCGCCGCCGGCCGTGCCCGAGCGCAAGCCGGGCGTGCTCACCCCCGACGAGCGCCGCGACCGGCTCGCCGCCGTCACCCCGCCGCCCGGCTTCACCACGGAGTGGTCCGGCGGCGCCGCCGTGCTCAGCACGGCCCACAACGAGATCGCCCGCGGCCGCGCAGACCGCCAGCGGGTCGCGGTGACCTTCGACTGCCACCACGACGACCAGTACATCGACCGCCTGCTCGAGCTGCTCCGGCACCAACAGGTGCACGCCACCTTCTTCCTCAGCGGCCAGTTCGCCGGGAAGTACCCCGACTGCGTGCGCCGCATCGCCGCCGCGGGGCACGAGATCGGCAACCACAGCCACACCCACCCGCATTTCCAGGCGCTCTCCGACGCCGCGGTGCTGGCCGAGATGGAGGCCGCGGAGAAGGCCATCCTACCGCTCGCCGGCACGGCCTACCGGCCGTACTTCCGCCCGCCCTTCGGCGAGCGCGACGTGCGGGTCTTGCGGCTGCTGATCCAGCACGGGTTCCTGCCCGTCTACTGGACCGTGGACACCCTCGACTGGCAGACGGGCGCCACGGCCGAGGCAATCCTTGACCGGGTCAAGAAGGGAGGCACCGTGCCCGGCGCCATCGTTCTGTCGCACGGCGGCTCCGAGGCCACCATGGAGGCCGTGCCGCGCATGCTCAACCTGCTCCGCGGCGCCAACCTGCAGCCGGGCACGCTGAGCGCGCTCTGCGGCCCGGAGTAGCATGAGCGCCACCCCCTCCACCATCCCCGGCCGCACCCGCCGCGTCCTCGCCGCGCGGTGGTTCTGCGCGTTGGTGCTGGCCACGCTGGGGCTGGCCACGCGCACGGTCAGCCGTGGCGGCGCGGACGGCGGGGTGCTCGTCGGGCTGGCGGTCCTGGCTTACAACGCGCTGTTCCACCTCTTCCTCCGCCACCGGCCCGCCGCCGCGGAACGGCACGGGGTGATCGGCCTCCAGATCACGCTCGACAGTCTGGCCGTGGTCGCCGCCATCCACTACGGCCTGGCGCTCACCCCGGCCGTGCAGTTCCTCTTCTTCTTCCCCCTCTTTGTCGCCACGCTGCTCTGCCCGCGGACCGGCCTGTTCCTCACCGCCGCGCTCTGTTCGGTGCTCTACGCCCTGGCCACCGCCGCCACCGGGCTGGGCTGGTGGCCGGGCGCCGCGCCCGGCGTGCTCGACCCCACCGCCGGCTCGCTGGCCGCCGTCGGGCTGGTGGGCGGCGCGCTGCTGGCCACCGCCGCGCTGCTCAACTATCTGGTGCGCACACTCGGCGGCGTGGAGCACGATCTGGCGCAGAGCGAGAGCAAGTACCGCCGGCTGGCGGGCAACCTGGAGGACGAGGTGCGCCGCCGCACGGGCGACCTGCGGCAGGTCAACGAGGAGTTGAGCGGGCGCAACCGCGAGCTGCTCCGGCTGAGCGAGATCGACGCCGCCATCCACTCCAGCGCCGACCTGGGCACGCTCCTCGGCGCGCGCGCCCGCGACCTCCGCATCGCGCTCCGGCCGGGCACGCTGGTGGAGCACGCCGTGCGCACCCGCGAGGTGCTCCTGACCCACGACGTGGCGGCGGTTCTAGCCAGCCACGTCACCTCGCCCGAGCGGCGTGCACTGCTCCCGGACGTGCTGCGCATCTTCTCTTTCGCCACGGTGCTCGGCCTGCCGCTCGACGTTGGCGACGACTTTATCGGGCTCCTCGCCGTGGGCTCGCGGCGTGAGCTCGATTCCCGCCACCTGGAGCGCGCCCGCTCATTCGCCACGCAGGCGGCCATCGCCGTGGCCCGAGTGCAGCAGGAGCACGAGCTGACCGAGCACCAGGCGGCGCTCGAGCAGGCTTACCGCGAGCTGCAGCGGAGCCAGGAGCAGGTGGTCCACCTCGAGAAGATGCGCGTCATCGGCGAGATGGCCAGCGGCGTGGCCCACAATCTCAACAACCTCCTCACCAGCATCCTCGGCACCGCACAGATCCTCCTCGTCGGCGACGTGCCGCAGACCCTGGTGCATCGCCTTCGGCTGATCGAGCAGGGCGCCCTGGACGCCGCCAGCCTGGTGCGGCGAATCGGCGCGCTGACCCATCAGGCGCCACAGCAGCTCACCTCGGCCGACGTGAACGACCTCGTGGACGACGCCGTGGCGATGACCGAGCCGCGCTGGCGCCACCACGCCGACCGGGTCGAGGCGCCCATCAGCGTGCAGGTGGACTGCCGCGCCCGGCAGCCGGTGCAGGTCGACCCGGCGGCGGTGCGCGAAGTGCTGATGAACCTGATCCTCAACAGCGTGCTGGCGATGCCCGAGGGTGGCGAGATCCTGTGCCGCACCTGGGACGAAGGCGATCACGTCTGCCTGGCCGTGCGCGACAGCGGCGTGGGGATGAGCGAGGAGACGAAGCAGCGCTGTTTCGAGCCGTTCTACACCACGCGCGGGCCGGCGGGTACCGGGCTGGGTCTGCACATGGCCTACCAGGTGGTGAAGCGTCACGGCGGCGGCATCGAGGTGAGCAGCGAGCTGGGCGTGGGCACCGAGTTCACGGTTCGGATCCCGGTGGCCACGCCGGAGGGCGAGCCGCGGGCGGTCGCGCCGTGGGAAGGGGCGCAGCTCCCGGGCCGGGCCGGGCATCTCCACGCGCTCGTGGTGGACGACCAGCCGATGGTCCGCGAGACGCTCGCCGAGCTGCTCCAGGCGCTGGGCCACCAGGTCACCCTGGCCAGCAACGGGCCGGAGGCGTTGGCGCTGTTCGACCCGCTCAACCACAGCGTGGTGTTCACCGATTGGGGCATGCCGGAGATGAGCGGTCTGGCGGTGGCCCGGGCCATCAAGGGCCGCAGCCCGGACACGCCGGTGGTGCTCGTGACCGGCTTCGACGCCAACCTGCCGCCCGAGGTGGTGAACGCCGACGAGATCGACACGCGTCTGCAGAAGCCGCTGGCCATCAACGACCTGGCGGCGGCGATGGACGCGATCGCGCGGCTCGTGTGACCCATCTCCGGCCCCTTCTCCTTGCCCTGATCTTGGGTCACTGCTCGGCGACCGCTCCCCCTCCTTGCCAAGGAGGGGGTTCCACGGGGCGCCACTCATCGATCGCGGCGTGGCGACCCTTGCCGCAACGGGTGGCCGCTGCTATACTATGCGTTTGCCCGTGGTGCATAGCGAGGAGAGAGCAAGGTGCCCAACACTCGGTCGGCGGCGAAGCGTGCCCGCCAGAGCCTGAAGCGGCGCGCCCGCAACTTGTCGGCCAAGTCAGAGATCAAGACCCTGACCCGCAAGTGCCGCGCCGCCATCGATGCCGGTGACCTCGACGCCGCCCGCGATCTGGCCCGGCAGACCGAGAGCCGGCTGGACAAGGCCGCCAAGAAGGGCATCATCCACGCCAACAATGCCCGCCGGCGCGCCACCCGGCTGCACCGCGCGGTGTCCGTGGCCAAGCCCGAAGCTTCTGAGTCGTGACCCCCGCTCAGCGCCGCCGGTAGCGCCGCAGCCCGCGGCGCAGGGCGCGTCCCGCCGTCTCCGCTCCACCCGCCAGCTCCTCGGTCGGCTGAGCGAGGTCGTAGCGCACCAGTTCGTACGCCCGCGCCAGCATCGTCAACGCCGAGAGCCAGGCCGCGCCCGCGGCCACCCCCTGCACCCGCCCCAGGTGCTCCTGCGGCGTTTCGGAGCGCAGCCTCGCCAGACCCCGCGTGCCTAGCAACCGCTGCGCCCGATGATAGGCCGCCGCCACCCGTCCCGCCGGCGTGGGCTCGAACCACGGCCGCGACCGGCGCAGCTCGCGGACGGCGTAGACCGTCAGCCACGCCAGCGCCGCCAGGAACAAGAGGATTTCGAGGCTCTGCCGGTCGAGCTGCAGGGCCCGCTCGTAGAGGGTCTGGCCCACTCCCAGGCCCGCGCCCGCGGTGGCCGAGGGCACCGCCGGGTTGAAGTCGAGCCAGCCGAAGCCGTCGAAGTACAGCTCGGCCCAGGCGTGGGCGTCGGCGCGGGTCACCAGCCAGGAGCCGTCGTCCTGCCGCGTGCCCTTGTTGTAGCCCACCGCCACCCGCGCGGGAATCCCGCTGGACCGGGCCAGGAGCACCATCGCCGTGGCGATCAAGTCGCACGCGCCGCGCTTGTGCTCGAAGTAGTACTCCATCGCATCGGCCGACCGGCGGGGCACCTTGGCGGCCTGGTCGTAGGTGAACTGCGTCTCGAGGTAGTTCTCGATGGCGAGCGCCACGTCGTACAGGTTGGTCTTGCCCGCGGACAGCGCGGCGGCCACCGGCTCGACGCTGGCGCGCGACGTGACCGGCACGTGGAGCAGGGCGGTCCACTGCCGCGGGTCCACCGGCTGGGCCTGCCGCACCGCCGCCTTGTCGGGTCGGGGCACCCAGGATTCCACATCCACCGTGGCGCCGGCCTGGAACGAGAGGAGCGCGTCGCCGTAGCGGTCGAGGTAGAGCGGCCAGGTGGTGGCGGACGACGGCAGGCGCAGCCGCGTGACCATCGGCGCGGCGGCCAGGTCGCCCGGCGCGATGAAGTGGATCTGCTGGTAGACCCGCTTCCCGCCCTCGTTGTCGGCCGCCCAGCGCTGGTTCCAGCGGACCGGCACGTCGGTCTGTCCCGGCGACACCACGACCACCGGCTCGCCGTGGAGCATGCCCTCCCACGAATGACCGGTGTAGCGGTCGTAGACCCGCCGCCGGTAGAGCACCCCGTAGGAGTCCGTGACCTGCGCCTGGAACACCGGCATCATGCCGCCGGCCTCGCCCGTGCCGAGCACCATCCGGTCGGCAAACCCGGCGTAGCCGCTCACCGAGGGCACCCCGCCGAGCCGCGAGGACAGCGCCAGCCCGGCCACCAGCCCGGACGGCGACATCCGTTGCAGCGCCACGGCGCCGACGATCGAAAGCGCCGCCGTGACCGAGACGATCAGCCCCGCCACGATCACCTGATCGCCCAGCCAGCGCCCGGCCTCGGCCGCCGCAGGCGCGCCGCGGCGGCGGCCGGCATGGTGCGCGAGGGTCATGTTGGACAGCATCAGCACCGTGCCGAGCAGGAAGATGAGGAACCCGACGCCCACCTCCGGGTTGACATTCCCGCTGGCGGTGAGCCCGAACATGGCCACGCCCACCACGGCGCCAAAGGCCACCAGGCCGTCGGTCACCAGCCCGAAGCTGTAGAGCGCCATGCCCCACATGAAGGCCACGCCCATCATCCACTCGGCGGCGCCGGTGGCCTCGCCCGGGATCAGCGCCGCGAAAGGATGCCAGCTGAGCAGCCCCGGGAAGACCACCAGGATATAGAAGAGGAAGCGGAGCAAGTGCGAGCGGTGCACCACGTCGCGCTCGAGCACCGGCCATTCGGGCGTGCCGCGAAACCCGCGGAGCCAGAAGCTGACGCCGTAGCCGAAGCTGGTCAGCCCCACCATCAGGCCGGTGAAGGAGCTGTCGCCGATGGTGCCGCCGACCACGCTGATCCAGGCCAGGCTGGCCATCCAGCCGCCCAGGTAGGTGGGCAGCTCCGGCCGCCTGCCGAGCTCTTCCCACAGTTGGGCCAGGCGCTCTCTCATCACAGCGGCTCCCGCAGCCCGCGCTCGATCTGCCCCGGCCGAATGCGGTACACCACCGCCCCGGTGCCCTGCAGCCGGTCGACGAACGGCCCCACGGCCGCCGCGCCGTTCGAGGCATACGCGCTCGGGTCGACGAAGGCGTAGGAGACGTCCTGCACTCCCGCCAGCAGCCCGCTCACCGCGAACGGGATCGCCGGATCGAGCGAGCCGGAGACCAGCAGCACCTCCGTGCCCGGCGGCACCACCGCCTCCGCCGCGCCGATCCCGGCCATGAACGGCCGCGCCCCGTCCGCCTCCACCGTGGCCAACAGCTCCAGGAACGCCAACAGATCCGAACGCTCCCGGGTCAACGGCAGGTACGCCGGCAGCGGACCGTCCATGAACAGCCCGACCGCGTGACTGCGCTCCAGCTCGTGGGCGATCACCGACGCGGCCAGCGTCACCGCGGTCTCGAAGGTGTTGTCGATGGCGCCCCCGGTGCGACCCGCTGCGCTGGTGTCGAGCACCACCAGCAGGTCACCCACGGCGTGCTCCTCGAACTCCACCACGATCGGCTCGCCGCGCCTCGCGGTGGACGGCCAGTGGACCCGCCGGAGATCGTCGCCGGGCACGTATTCGCGGGTCGAGCGGAAATCGGTGCCGTCGGTCAGCGAGCGCTGCCGGCGCCGCCGCCCACGGCGCGTAGCCTGGTGGATGGTGACGTCCTTGAGCGGGATCACCTGCGGATAGACCAGGGTCTCATCGGCCGGCCCCGACGGCACCACGGCGCGGGTGAGGTCGAGGGCGTCCACGGCGGTGACGCGTACCGGCGGGAGCGCGTAGCGTCCGCGCTTGCGCGGCACCAGCCGGTAGACGTGCACGAACGGCTCACCCCACAGCATCGGCACCACGCAGCCCGGCGGCTCGGCCTTGTCGCCCTCCAGCCCCGCGGGCAGGCGCTCATCGACCCGCAGGAGGCATTTGGGGAGGAGCGCCTGGTTGTACACCCGCACCTCCACCTCGACCGACTCGCCCGGCCACAGCCGCGGCGGGATCCGGCGCTCGGCGCGCACCCGGTGCAGCCCGGCCCGGGCCACACCGTAGCTCACCACCGGCGCCACCGCCAGGGCCGCCGCCATGTAGAACAGCGCGGGAAGGTGGAACAGCGCCGCCACGATGTAGATGAACATGAACCCGAACACCAGCACCGTCACTCTGGGGTAGCGGGCACTGGCCATCATCAGGGCACCTTGACCTCGGTCTCGTCGAGCAGCTCGTTCACCACGCCCACCGCGTCGAGCCCGCGCCCGCGCGCCTCGGGCGAGAGGATCAGACGGTGCGCGAGGACCTCGCCCGCCACAGACTTGACCTCATCCTCGCGCGGCGCCGGCAGCCCGTGCATCAGCGCCCACGCTTGAGCGGTGCGCATCAGGCCGAGCGCGCCGCGTGGGCTGGCGCCCAGCAGCACCAGCCGGTGATCGCGCGTGGCCCCGCAGAGCCGCACGATGTACTCCTTCACCACCTCGCTCACCGGCACCTGGCAGACAGCGTCCTGCAGCTCCAGCACCTCCGCCGCCGAGACCACGGGCGCCACCCGCTCGATGGGGTGCGTGACGCGCTGCGCGGTCAGCATCTCGAGCTCTATCGCCGGCGCCGGGTAGCCGAGCGACAGGCGCAGCAGGAACCTGTCGAGCTGCGCCTCGGGCAGCGGGTAGGTGCCGTGGTATTCGATGGGGTTCTCGGTTGCCACCACGAAGAACGGCCGCGGCAGCACGTGCGTCACCCCGTCGACCGTCACCCGGTACTCGTCCATGCATTCCAAGAGGCTGGCCTGCGCCTTCGGCGTGGCGCGGTTGATCTCGTCGGCGAGCACGATGGAGGCGAAGATCGGTCCCGGCTGGAAGCGGAACTCCTGCCGCCCGAGGTCGTAGATGGAGACCCCGGTGACATCCGACGGGAGCAGGTCGGCGGTGAACTGGATGCGCTTGAACTCCGCGCCGATGGAGAGTGCCAGGGCGCGTGCCAGCATCGTCTTCCCGGTGCCCGGCTTGTCTTCGATCAGCAGGTGCCCGCGACAGAGCAGCCCGGCGACCGCCAGCTCCACCTCCCTTCGTTTTCCCAGGATGACCGTCTCGATGCTGTCGACGATCCGCCCGACCCGCTCGCGGAACAAAGACGCCTCCATGCGCCCTCCTTGTTAGCACTCTAAGTCTTCCCGATCGCGTTTGGTTCCAAGCGGGCGGCCGCTCAACGGCGGCCGAACGTGTGGACGCTCACCGTGTGCCCGTCGGTTCGGTAGACCACCATGCCGTCGTGGTCGGTGCGGTGGATCCGGGCCCCCGTCACCCGCAGCCGCGCGAGGGTGGCCGGCGACGGGTGCCCGAAGTTGTTCGGCCCCACCGTCACCACCGCGTACGCCGGCCTCACCGCCGCCAGGAACTCCGCGCTCGAGGCGTCGGCCGAGCCCTGGTGCGGCACCTTGAGCACCGTCGCCGACAGATCGCCCGGCATCTGCGTGAGCAGCCGCTCCCCCTCCTCCTCCAGATCGCTGGCGAGCAGGAAGCTGACCCGCCGGAAGACCACCTTCAGGACCACGGCGTTGTTGTTCTCATCGGACCCCGTGCCGCGCACCGGCGTCAGCGGCGGCCACAGCACGTACGCCCGCGCGCCGCCGCCCAGGTCGAGCGTCTGCCCGCGCGCCAGCCGGCCGACCGGCACCTTCTGCTTCCCCGCCTCCTCCAGCAACTCGGCCACGGCGGGCACGTCGCGGGGCAGGTCGGGCAGCAGGAGCTGCCGCGGCTGGTACGCCTGCAACACCGTGCGCAGGCCGCCGATGTGGTCCTCGTGCTGGTGGGTGCCGATCACGGCGTCGAGGCGGCGCACGCCGGAGAGCATCAGGGCCGGCACCACGCGGTCCAGCCCGTCATCCACGGTCTGCCCTTCACGCTCGTAGCGTCGCCCGCCGTCCACCAGCAGGCGCCGGCCGGTGGGCCCAGTGACCAGGATGCTGTCGCCCTCGTCCACGTCGAGCACCGCCACGGTGAGCCCCGCGGTGGCCTCGCGCCACACGCCGTAGCCCAGGCAGACGGTCAGGAAGGCCAGCCCGCCGAGGATCCAGTGCTGCCGGCGCTGCCGCGGAAGCCCGCGAAGCAGCGCCGCACCGGCCAGCTCGGCGGGAGTCATGGCGAACGGCTGCACGTAGCCACCTCTCAGACTCGCACACCAGCCGACGAAACTCAGCATCCAGCCGAGGATAGTGTGCGACACCCAGTTCAGCAAGCACGCTACCGGCGCGAGCCACGAGCCGGTCAGGCTGGCCGCCAGCCCCGTCACCACCAGCACGCCGCTGACGGGGATCACCGGCAGATTCGACACCAGCCCGATGGGCGCCAGCGCGCGGAAGTGCCAGACGACCAGCGGCGCAACGAAGAGCTGCGCGCCGAGGGTCAGGCAGAAGAGCTGCGCCGGGCGCCGCGGCACCCACCTCGGCGCCCGTTCGGCCAACGGCAGCCCCAGAGCGAACAGCCCGATGCAGGCCGCGTAGCTGAGCTGGAAGCTCAGGCTCTGGAGTTGCAGTGGACTGCAGAGGAGGATCAGGCCGGCCGAGGCCGCCAGTGCCGTGGGCACATCGCTGTCCTGCCCCGAGACCAGGGCGCCCATCACGAACATCCCCATCAGGGCCGCCCGCACGATGCTCGGCTGCCCACCGGCGATCAGTGTGTACGGCACGACCAGCGCCACCGAGAGCACCACCGCGACCAGCGGCGGCAGGCGCAGGCGCAGCGAAAGGAAGTACACGCACGCCAGCAGCAGCGAGACCTGCGTGCCCGACGCCACCAGCACGTGCATCACGCCCGCCCGCCGGAAGGCGTCGGCCATCGCCGGCTCGACTCCGACGGCCCTCACGCCGAACACCAGTCCCATCAGCAGCCCGGCGAATCGTGGTGCGGCGGGGCCGGGCATCGTCCTCCCAATGGCATCCGCAAAGGCCACCCTGAGCCGGTCCGACCAACGCACGAGCCGCCATCCCCCGCCGTGCCCCAGCACCACCGGCGGCGGCGCGCGCCAGCAGACCGCGCCGATCGCCTCCGAACGCAGCGCCCGCCGGAAGCTGAACTCCCCGGGGTTCCCCGCCGT
>JACPDV010000262.1 GCA_016183835.1 Armatimonadota bacterium | reverse complement strand
GCCCCCACCCCGTCCCTCCCCCGCTGCGCAGGGGAGGGCGCCGGAGGCGGTATCATCGCCCGCCCGCCGGCTCCAGCAATCCGAGCCGCCACGGGATCCGCCCGTAAGGCAGCCCCGCCTTCGCCTGGTCCGTCACGCCCTGGACGAGGAACCGCAGGTGCGCCGGGTCGACCACCAGCTCCTGGTCGTGGCCATCGCGCAAGAGCTCTCCGTGGCTGAACGAGTCGGTCCAGTGCTCCGCGGTGTCCCGCACGTTGGCCACTCCGGCGAAGGGCTGCTCGAGCGTGTCGCAGAGCGGCATCCAGGCCCCGTCCAGCCGGTCCGCCAGGTAGGCCTTGTAGTACCGCCGCTCGCCCGCCTGCGCCTCGACCAACGTCAGGTAGCGCTGCATCCCCTTCAGCCGGTAGGTGTGGCCGGCCTCGAAGATGTCGCCCTGCAGCACCACTTCCGGCCGCGACCAGCCGTGCGGGAAGTCGCCCAGCTTCGTCTCCGCCCGCCACATCCGGCCGTCGAGCGAGGTGAAGAAGAGGTGCGCGCGCGCGTCGTCGCAGATCACCCAGAAGTCGATCCACATCGACACGTTGTCCGGCTGCGCGGCGAAGAGCAGCGCCGGCTTGCTCCACGACGCCGGGTCGGCGATGTTACGGCTGACGGAGTACGCGGGCTGGAGGGCGGGCTTGCGGTCGGGGCTGGACACCTGGCAGATCAGGTACCACGCGCCGCGCGGGGCAAAGAAGAACACCTGCGGGGCGCAGAAGTAGCCGTCGTTGAGAGTCAGGACGTGTCGTTCGGCCCGGTCGGCGTCGGGCCAGTCGGCGAAGGAGAGGTATTCGATCTGGTGGCTGCGTTTTTGGCTGCGGATGGTGCAGAAGAGGTGCCAGCGGTCGCCGTACTGGACGATGGACGGGTCCTTGACCGAGACGCATGGGTCGGCCGGGCGCTCGGCCGGGGCGACGAGCGGGGCGGAGACGGACCAGCGGAAGGTGCCGGCGCGGAGGCGGTCGAGCGCGTCCTCGCCCGGGTTGTCGGCGGCGCAGCAGGCGAGCGCGGTCAGCCCGGTGAGCAGCATGGCGACGTCCCCTCGCATGGGGTGAGGATACCCGTGACAAGACGTCGGCGTCAACGGCGCCCGGCATTGAAATGCCGGGCTACCTACCCCGAAACCCCTTCGGGGTTTGGTTTGGCGTAGCCCGCCGTTTCAACGGCGGGCGGACCGAGGGTGCGCCGCCTGCGCCGCACTTGCCCTCGCCATCGCGCCTGTGTTAACCTCAGCCGCAATCCGTCACCCCCTGAGGGCATTATGCTGGCTTGCATCGAGTCGTTCGCCTTCGTGGGCATCGACGCCCTGCGCGTGCGGGTCGAGGTCGACGCGGCCCAGGGCCTCCCCGCCACGTCGATCGTCGGCCTCGCCGACACCGCCGTCAATGAGTCCCGCGAGCGCGTCTACGTCGCTATCCGCAACTCCGGCCTCGAGTTCCCCCGGCGGCGGCTGACCATCTCCCTCGCGCCCAGCGATCTGCGGAAGCAGGGCTCGCATTTCGACCTGCCCATAGCGCTCGCCGTGCTGGCGGCGTCGGGGCAGATCCCCAACACCGACATGAGCGACGTGGCCGTGCTCGGCGAGCTGTCGCTGGACGGCAGCGTGCGGCCGGTGGCGGGCATTCTCTCGGCGGCGATGGGGGCCAAGGCCGAGAACAAGCGGATGCTGATCGTCCCGCGCGACAACGGGCCCGAGGCGGCCGTGGTGGCGGGCCTGCCGGTGTTCGGCGTGGAGACCCTGGTCGAGGCGCTCGAGTTCCTCTGCGGCCGGCGCGAGCTGACCCCGGTGCCGCACCACACCGGCGGAGCCGATCTCGAGGCGCCCGAGTACGAGGTGGACTTCGCCGACGTGAAGGGCCAGGACCACGTCAAGCGCGCCCTGGAGGTGGCGGCAGCGGGCGGGCACAACGTGCTGCTGATCGGCCCGCCGGGCGCGGGCAAGACGATGCTGGCGCGGCGCATCCCCACGGTGCTCCCGCCGCTCTCGCAGGACGAGGCGCTCGAGACGTCGCGGGTCTACAGCGTGGCCGGCATGATCCCGCCCGGTCGGGCGCTGCTCAGCACGCGGCCGTTCCGCGCGCCGCACCACACCATCTCGAACGCGGGGCTGGTGGGCGGCGGGAGCCATCCGCGGCCGGGCGAGGTCAGCCACGGCTTCGTGACCATCTCGCGGGCGGCGGGGACGCTGACCTACCCGTCGGTGATCATGCTGGTGGCGGCGATGAACCCCTCGCCGGCGGGCGACTTCCTCGACCCGGGCACGGCCACGCGGACGCAGGTGCAGCAACAGGAGCGCTACCTGGCGAGGCTCTCCGGCCCGCTCCTGGACCGCATCGACATGCACGTGGAGGTGCCGCCGCTGACGAAGCAGGAGCTGGTGGACAAGCCGCGCGGCGAGGCGTCGGCGAGCATCCGGATGCGGGTCACGATGGCGCGCGAGCGGCAGCACGAGCGGTTCCGCGGCAAGAAGATCCACAACAACGCGGAGATGGGCTCCCGCGCGATCCGGCAGCATTGCCGGCTCGGGGTGGACGCGCAGGCGCTCTTACAGACGGCGATCGACCAGCTCGGGCTGTCGGCCAGGGCCTACGACCGGGTGCACAAGCTGGCGCGGACGATTGCGGACCTGGACGGGCAGGAGGAGATCGGCGTGGCGCACGTGGCGGAGGCGATTCAGTACCG
>JACPDV010000291.1 GCA_016183835.1 Armatimonadota bacterium | reverse complement strand
AACTCGAACACGCCCATGGGTCCGTTCCAGAACACTGTGTCGGCGTCCGCGACCTCCTCGGCAAAACGCTGCCGCGTCTCCGGGCCGATATCCATGCCTTCCTGACCGGGTGGGATGGCACACGCCGGCACCACGGTCGCCCGAGCGTCGGCTTTGAACGCCGGCGCGACGACGACATCCGTGGGCAGCACGATCTCAACACCTCCCGCGCGGGCTTCAGCGCGGACCTGCCGCACCGTCTCCACACATTCGGGCTCGAACAGCGACTTGCCGATCGGGTGCCCTTCCGCCGCCAGGAAAGTGTAGGCCATCCCGCCGCCGATCAGGATCGTCTTGGCAATAGGCAGCAGATTCCGGACCACGCCGATCTTGTCCGAGACCTTCGCCCCGCCGAGCACCACCACCAACCGGCCGGGGCGGTCGAGGATCTCCTGCAGGACCTGCAGTTCGCGCTCCACAAGGAAGCCCATCACGTGGGGGCTGCCGGCCATCGCGCCGACCACACCCGCCGTGGACGCGTGCGCGCGGTGGCACGCGCCGAAGGCGTCGTTGACGAAGACCTCGGCGGGACAGTCCAGCTTCTTGGTCTTGCTGGCCACGCCGTCCTTGAGGCCGGCCAGTGCGGTGGCAAAGAGCGGGCAGTTCATCTCTTCGCCGCTGTGGAAGCGGGTGTTCTCGAGGAGGAGCACCTGGCGCCGCCGGAGCGCAGCCCGGGCCTGGCGAGCGAGGTCGCCGACGCAGTTGCCGGCGAACTGTACCGTGGTGCCGAGGTGCGCGGAGAGACACCCCGCCACAGGCGCGAGCGAGATCGTGTGCCACTGGCTGGCCGGCACGCTCTGCGGACGCTCCAGGTGCGAGCAGAGCACCAGCCTGGCACCCCGCCGGAGCAGGAACTTGATGGTCGGGAGCGCCGCTCTGACACGTGTATCGTCGGAGATGGCGCCGTTCTCCATGGGGACGTTGAAGTCCACCCGCATCAGCACCTGCTTGCCGTCGATGAGCCCGCTATCGGCCAGGTATTGCACGGTACGCTTGGTCATGCTGCACCTCCCGCGAGACGTCGGTCGCCGAAGCCCGGGGGCATTCTACACCGGCGCCGCGCACCCGACCAGACGGCTCGTATCGTCAACGCTTGGCGGCGCCGGAGCGTTCTCGGGTCTGCTTGACGCGCGTCCGGCGGTGGGCTATAACTACGACCATCCACCGTTTCGGTGGGAGAGGACCGCGATCCATCGCTGCCAGCCGACTGCGAGTCGTTCCCCGGCCAGCCCGCACTCCAGGCGGGGTCTCCCCGCTGCGCGCCTCTCCCGCGCCGCACGTTTCCCAGCCCACCGGAGGGAACTCCTTGACTGACCCGTCCGCCCATGCCCTGGCCCTGCACTTCGCCCAGGCCGCCCTGGATGCCAAGGCGCAGGATGTGATGGTGCTCGAAATCGGCGACCTCACGCACCTCGCACACTACTTCGTGATCTGCCACGGCACGTCCGACCGGCAGGTGCGCGCCATCGCCGATCGTCTCGAGGAAGCCGCCGATCAGCGCGGCGAACAGCTCCACCACCGTGAGGGCGCTCGTGAGGCCCGGTGGATCCTCCTCGATTACAGCGATGTGGTCGTGCACGTGTTCGACGCCGACACCCGCGAGCGATTCCGCCTCGAAGACCTCTGGGCCGACGCTCCCCGGACCGCCCTGGCGGCGGCCTGAGCACGCCGGTGGTGGTCGTCCTCCCGGCGTTGCTCGCGGCTCTGGTGGCCTGGCAGCTCGGCGCCATCCTCGCCGCCGCCGGCGACGAAGACCGGGTGCGGAGCACCGCCGGCGCCGTGGCCCTCGCCTTTGCCCTGGCCGTAGGGACCATCGCCGCCGGACTCCTCGATCCCGCCGCCCGCGCCGCACAGTGGGCCCTGGTGGCCGGCTCCCTGGTGCTTCTCGCCGGGCTGTGGCGCGATCTCGAGCGCGGCGTGCGCGGACTCACCCCTGTTGCCCTCCTCACCGCGGCGCTGCTCGTGGTCGTCTGTGGCGATGTGCACATCGCCACCCTCAAGCCGCCCTTCAGCGGGCACCTGGTGGAGCTCGGCCGCGCCGGTCCGGTGGTCACGGTGCTCTGGATCGTCGCCGTCGGCTGGCTGGTGCGCGCCACGGACCCGCTCCCCGGGCTGACCGCCGGGCTGGGCGCCCTGGCGGCGGGCACGTTTCTCGTGGTGGCGCTCACCCGCGGGCGCGAATCGCTGGCCTCGGTCCCGCCGGTAACGGCGCCTCTGGCCGCCGTGCTGGCCGGCGCCTGCCTCGGCCTCCTCACCCCCGGCCTGGGCGCGCGCGCCCTCTCCCTCGGCCGCGGCGGCGCGACACTCCTCGGCTTCCTCCTCGGTGTGCTGACGGTGGTGGGCACGCTCAAGCACACTGCTTTCCTGCTCGTCGGGCTCCCGCTCCTCGCCTTGGCCGTGCCGGTGCTCAACCTCTGGTACATGCGCCGCGCGTGGGTGCGGGCCGGCCGCCACGATCCCGCGGCGCTCGACCGCGCCCGCACGCTGGGCGACATGCTCGACCGCCGCGGCTTCACGCACAGCCGCAGCGTGGGGATGCTGCTGGGGTTGCAGGCCTACTGCTGCCTGGTGGCGCTGGTCTTGGTGGGGCTGGTGACCGTCTCGGTGGTGCTGAAGGTGCTGCTGCTGGTGCTGCTGTTGCCGCTGGCCGTAGCGCTGTTCTTCCTCGCCACGCGCGTGGCGGCGCGGGTGGCCGGCGGCGCGGCGGGGAAGGTGGAGATCCTCGGCGCGCCCATCGACGCCGTGAGCTACGACGAGGCGCTGGCCCGCGTGGCGGCGATGGTCGCCGAGGGTGGGCCGCATCACATCTTCACCGCGGACGTGAGCGGGATCATGCAGGCGCGGCAGGACCCCGAGCTGCTGGCGATCCTGCGCAGCGCCGACCTCGTCACGGCAGACGGGGCGGGGGTGCTGTGGGCCGCGCGAATCTTCGACTTCCCCTTGCCCGAGCGGGTCTCCGGCGTGGACCTGGTGCGCCGGATCAGTGGGCTGGCGGCGGAGCGGGGCTACCGGGTGTTCCTCCTGGGGGCGAAGCCCGGCGTGGCCGAGGACGCCGCGGCGGAGCTCTTGCGCGAGAACCCGGGGCTGAACCTCTGCGGTGTGCAGCACGGCTACTTCGAGAGCGAGGAAGCGGTGGCGGCGACGCTGCGCGAGGCGAAGCCGGAGGTGGTCTTCGTGGCGCTCGGCATCCCGCGGCAGGAGCGGTTCATTCGGCACTGGTGTTTCGAGCTCGGGATCCCGGTGTCGATGGGGGTGGGGGGGAGCTTCGACGTGGTTTCCGGGCGCCTCGATCGGGCGCCGGGCTGGATGCAGCGGAGCGGTCTGGAGTGGCTCTTCCGGGTCAAGCAGGAGCCGAAGCGGTGGCGGCGGCTGTTCGTGCTGCCGAAGTTCGTCTCGGCGATCGCCTGGGAGAGCTGGCGGCGTTGGCGGCAGGGCGAGGGGCGCTGAGGAGGAGAGCACGATGGCGAAGCTGGCGTTGATGGGCGGCGAGAAGACCGTCACGCGGCCGCTGGGCAAGCGGTGGCCGATCTGGGACGAGCGGGAGGAGCAGGCGGCGCTCGACGTGGTGCGCAGCGGCGTCTGGTGGCGGGGCGGGTGCGCCGATCCGCAGCAGTCCAAGGTGGTGCAGTTCGAGGACGCCTGGGCGCGCTTCCACGACGCCGAGCACTGCGTTGCCGTGACGAACGGGACGCAGGCGATCGGGTGCGCGCTGAAGGCCGCCGGGGTGGAGGCCGGGGACGAGGTGCTGGTGCCCGCGCTCACCTTCGTCGCCAGCGCCACGGCCATCGCGCTGGTGAACGGCGTGCCCGTCTTCGTGGACGTGGACCAGAACACCTACAACATCGACCCGGACGCGATGGAGGCGGCCATCAGCGACAAGACCCGTGCGGCAGTGATCGTCCACAACGGCGGCTACCCGTGCGACATGGACCGCATCGCCGAGATCGCCCGCCGCCGCGGCATCGCCATCGTCGAGGACTGCGCCCATGCCCACGGCTCACAGTGGAAGGGCAAGGGCGTCGGCGCGCTGGCCGGCGGGCTTGGCACCTTCTCGTTCCAGGCCGGCAAGGCGCTCACCTGCGGCGAGGGCGGCGCCATCGTCACCAACGACCAGGAGCTGGCGGAGAAGGCGTACTCGTTCCACCACATCGGCCGCATCTCGGGCCGGCCGTTCTACGAGTTCCACCGCGTGGCCTCGAACCTGCGCATGACCGAGTGGCAGGGCGGGATCCTGCTCACCCAGCTCGCCCGCCTGGAGGAGCAGACCGCCACGCGCGAGCGCAACGCCGCCTACCTGGCGGCGGGACTGCGCGAGATCGAGGGCGTGGACCCCATCGATCGCGACCCGCGGGTGACGCGCTGGGGGTTCTACTACTGGAACTTCCACTACCGGCAGGAGCAGTTCGGCGGCGTGCCGCGCGACCGCTTCCTGCAGGCCGTGAACGCCGAGGGCGCGCCGATCGGAGTAGGTGCCCACGGCCAGCCGATCTATCAGAACCCGCTGTTCATCAACATGAACTTCGGCCGCACGGGCTGCCCGGTGAAGTGCCCGCTCTACGGCAAGGAGGTGGACTACCGCAAGGTGCACTGCCCCACGGCCGAGCGGCTGCACGCTACCCAGGCGCTGTGCATCGGGCACCCGGCGTTTCTGGGCGAGACGACTGAGGACATGGACCTGATCCTCGCGGCGATCCGGAAGGTGCGGGCGAACGTGGGGGAGTTGACGCGGTAGGGAATGGTGGTCAGATGCCCAACACCGTGCAGATGCCGTCCAGGACGCCCATCAGCGCGGCTCCCGGCAGTGTGCCCACCCAGTCCCTCAGCCTTGTGCGGTTGATGACCGTGATCTGCGAAGTGTTTGCAACCGAGACGCTCGGCAGGCCGGTGTCCTCGGCGGACAGGAGCATGTTGCCCGGCGCCTCTGCCAGTCGCAGAGTAGTTGTCAAGGGTACGCACAACACGGTGCCGATCCGGCTGGCATTGAACCGGTCACACTGCACCACGACCACGGGTCGGGCGAACCCAAGCTCTGAGCCAACGGGTGTTGGGAAGTCGGCCCACCAGACGTCCCCTTGCCGGATCACCACTCGACCGGCCTCAGGGCGTGCCAAGCCACAGCATCGACGAACGCCGCATCATCATCGTCGCTGGCGATCGCATCGACGACCCGGTTGATGGCCTCCGTCACGGCTTCGTCCGAATGCCGCGCGATGAACTCCTTGAGGGCGCTGCTGTAGAGCCTGCTGCGCGAGGTCTGGAGCTGACGCGCCAGCCGCTCGGCCTGCTGGAACACGTCGTCGGGGATAGAGACCGCTGTCTTCATGCCTAGAGTATAGACGCTGGGATGGCCGCAGGCAAGCTCAACCGGTGTCGTCGACGCTCCTGTCCTCGCGCTCCGGCCGCGCGGCGGAGCCCGGATCCGGCAGGTCGGAGTGGAACGCCGGCTCTTCCTCCCCCTTCTCCGGATACGCCGGCGCCAGCGGGTCCTCGTCCACCAGCCGGTGGTCCACTCGGCCGTCGGGAACCGCGCCCAGCACGCCGGTCGGTGGCTGCTCGGGCTCCTCGGCGGGTCCGAAGGCCGGGCGGTCGTCGGGCGTCTCGTCGGGTGGCGCGAAGGCCTCCAGCTCGCGCTCCTCGGCGGTGCGCTGAACGGGGGGTGGCGCCTCCACTGGCGGAGGCGCCGGCTCGGGGGCCGGCTCGGGCGTAGCGGCGAAGGCGTCGAGGTCGGCGGCCAGACCCACCGGCGCCACGGTCGGCGGCGGCAGGCTCGGCGGCGGCTCCGGAAGCGACGGGAGCACCGGCTCAGGCTCGTGGCGCACGGGGACGGCCGGATCGCCCGGCGCGGCGCGGCCCATCTCGGCGTCCAGCCTGCGGAGGAACCGCATCGCCGCGGGATCGCGCGGGTTGTGCTTTTGCCACGCCAAGAGCGCCTCGCGTGCCTCGTCCAGGCGCCCCTGCTCGACCCGGATGTGGTAGAGCCGCTCGTAGGCCACCGTCGCATTGGGGTCGCGCGTCAGCATAAGCTGCGCCTTGCGCTCTTCCGACTCGAGGTGCTTCTGGTGGACCACCGTCTCGCGCCGATGGATCGCCCGCGCGGCGAGGATCCAGCCCGCCAGGCCGATCAGCGGCGGGATCGGCCGGAGCCAGAGCACCGGCATGACGGCCGTGAGCCCCAGCACCGTGACCACCGCGAGAACCAGGATCCCGGCCTCAGCGGTCGAGATCGACTGGTCGACGAAGTACATGCCGAAGACCCGCACCAGCGCGAGCCCGACCGGCAGTGCAAGCACGACCACCGTGACCAGGTTGACGACCGCGCTGAGGGCTTCGGCCTGTGCTGCTCCGTCCGGCATCGCCGTCTCCCGCGCAGCCCCGCGGACCGGCTAGGGCTGCGGTTCCAGCAGGCGGAAGTAGATGTCCCCGTGCGTGGTGCGTTGCTCGCGCGGCGTGGTCGGATTGCCGCCCTGGATGCGCAGCACCAGGAAGTACCGCCGCCCTTCCGGCGCCTCCTTCAGCTCGAGGTGGTAGAGGTTGTTCTCGTTCCACGCGCCGCAGTGCGAGCGGTGCTCATCCACCGACACCTCCTGCCGGGTCTGCTCATCGTCGCCCGTCTGTACCGCCAGCGCCGCGCGCTGGGCGACGAGCCCGAGCAGACCGGCCGTGTAGGCGAAGTCCACCTCGTAGTGACCCACTCCGCCCATGCGGTCTGTCACCTCGATGGTCCTGCCAAGAGGACTCTCGTGGTCGAAGTCGGCGGTGTCCCAGCTCCCGACCTTGGCGCGACGATATGCCTTGCGGGTGTCGGGGAAGCCCAGCTTCTCGCCGGCGGCGGCGAGGTCGCGGGCCTCGTCCAGCACGCAGTTGATGGTGTCCGAGGCGCGGCCTTGCGGAGTCTGGCCGACCGCCGCATCCACCCCGGCGCACCACTCGGTGAGTGCCCGGGCGGTGCGCCCGGCCGCCTTGTCCACGCTGGCCAACAGACGCTGCACCTCGGCGCGCTGGACCTCGCTCAGGTCCTTCGCCCTGGGCAGCAGCGCGCTCAGGCGGAGCATGTCGTGGAGCAGGTTGAGCCAGCTCCCCACCGCCACGGATTCGCGCACGAGCTGCGGGTCGCCGAGCCCGATGGCCATCTCCCGGGCACGCTCGGCGGCCGCCTCGTCGGCGGTCAGCCGGTTCTCGTCGGGGAGCTGCAGAAGCACGCCCTGGCCCAGCTTGAAGCTCCCGTCCAGCACGCTGGGCACGGAGCTGCCGTAGCACCAGTGGACGATCACGCGCGAGCCGTAGAGGTCCCAGGCGGCGGGGCCGAGGGTGCCGGCCCACTGCGCGAAGCCGCTCGGATCGGCTCGCTGCCGCCGCACGGCGTAGGAGTGCGCGAAACCGCGCGGGTCGCGGCCCGTGGGGTTCCAGCTCCACTCGGCGGCGGCCTCGAGGTTGTACTCGCTGTACCGCCGCGCCGGCGGGGCGTAGCCCACGAGCGTCTTCACGCCGGCCGCGGCGAACTCCTGCATGCGGTACTGCACGAACTCGCCGCCGTGCCACGGCGCCACGCCGCGCCACTCGGGAATGAGCTGTGGGCAGACGCCGAGCCAGCCGCCCGCAGCGGCGTAGCGCTTCAGATTGTCCGGCATCATCGGCGCCTTGGTGCTGTTGTAGGTCCGCGAGCCGTCGTAGTAGATGATCTGCGTGTCGGGCCGCGCCACGGCGAGGATCTGGTCGTTGGAGGCGTAGCTGGCCTGGGTCAGGAGGAGCCGCAGCCGCAGCTCCGGCTTGACCTTGCGGGCGATGTCGAGCGCCGCCTGCATCAGCTCGGCCTCCACCACGAAGTCGTTCTTGGCGGGGTCGGAGAGCTGGTGCTTGCCGGCATCCTCGCTGAGCCACACGGTGATGGCGCGGACCGACGGGTAGCGCGCCAGGTCCGTGAACCACTTGCCCAGGATCTCGCGCAGCGCCGGGTGCTCCAGCTTGAAGTAGTGGAGTTGCGCGTTGCGCGGATCGACGCCGGCGTCGAGCTCGGGGTGATGCTTGAAGATGCCGGTGCCCTCGAGCTGCTCGAGGTGGTGGATGATGGGGACGATGGCGATGCCGAGCGCCGCGGCGGCGTCGAGCACCTCGGGCTTCATTGTCGCGGTAGGGTTGCCGTGGGCGTCGAAGCCGAGGTCGGCGTGAAGCTCGACCAGGTTGAACTTGCGCTCGCTCAGCCAGGCCAGGTCGGTTTCCCGTCGGTCCTCTTCGGCGGGAAGACGCTCCGGAACGGGCCGGGGATGCCGGCCGTCCTCCCCTACGGCGCCCCCGGGGCGACGACGTACAACCCGCCTTGCGGGCGGGGTCGGATGGCATACGCCTGCTCGGGCCAGGGCAGCGCGGCGAAGTCGGGGAGGCGGAGCGCGCCGGCGGCGTCGCCCAGCGCGGCGGGCGTGGTGACCACGATGGCCGGCCCTGTGGCCGGCTTGGCCGCCCGGAGCGGCGGCGCGCCGGCCTTGGCGATGGCCCGGACCAAGTCGTCCAGCGCACCGGCCACCGGCGGCTCGCTGTCTTCCGGAGCCACCAGGGCGAGCTGAGCCGGCGGCACCGCGGCCTCCCCTGCGACAGCGGCCTCGCGCGGCAACGGGACGACCTGCTCGAACCAGGCCTCGGGCGGGAGCGCCACGCAGAGGGTGACAAGGG
>JACPDV010000214.1 GCA_016183835.1 Armatimonadota bacterium | reverse complement strand
GGAGCTGCTGCCGGGTGTGGAGCTGGCCGACCTGGGTCTCCACACGCTGCGCGACCTGGTCGAGCCCGAGCGCGTGTTCCAGGTCAACCACCCCGAGCTGCCCGGCCACTTCCCGCCGCTGCGCGGGCTCGAGAGCTACCGCCACAATCTGCCCGCCCAGCTCACCCGGCTCGTCGGCCGCACCTCCGAGCTGGCCGCGGCGGAGGCGCTGTTCGAGCGCACCCGTCTGCTCACCCTGGTGGGCGGCACCGGGATCGGCAAGACCCGCCTGGCCATCGCGCTCGCCGCCGACATCCTCGATCGCTTCCCCGCCGGGGCCTGGATCGTCGAGCTGGCCGGCCTCGCCGACCCGAGCCTGGTGCTCACCAGCATCGCGCACACCCTCGGCGTGCGCGACGAGCCGGGGCGGACCACGCACGACAGCCTCGTGGCCTACCTGCAAGGCAAGCGCCTGCTGCTCCTGCTGGACAATTGCGAGCACCTGGTGGCCGCGGCGGCCGCCGCGGCCGCCGCTCTGCTGCAGGCCTGCTCCGAGCTGCGGATCCTGGCCACCAGCCAGGAGGCGCTTCAGGTGGCGGGCGAGGCGATCTACCCCGAGCCGGCCCTGGGGCTCCCGCCCGAGGACGCCGCGGTCGACCTGGCTGCGCTCGCCGGCGTGCCCGCCGTGGACCTCTTCGTCGAGCGGGCTCGGGCCGTGAACCCCGGGTTCCGCTTGACCCCGAGCAACGCGCCCGTGGTGGCCGACCTCTGCCGCCGGCTCGACGGCGTGCCGCTGAGCATCGAGCTGGCCGCGGCCCGGGTGCGGCTGATGACGCCCGAGCAGATCCTGGCCCGGCTGGACGACTGCTTCCGTCTCCTGGCCGGCGGCAGCCGCGCGGCACCGGAGCGCCACCGCTCGCTCCGCGCCGCGGTCGAGTGGAGCTACGGCTTGCTCGACGAGGCCGAGCGCGGGCTGTTCGACCGGCTGGCCGTGTTCCCCGCCGACTTCGGCCTGGAGGCGGCCGAGCGGGTCGCGGCGTTGGGCCAGGTGGCGGACTGGGAGGTGATCGACCGGCTCGACTCCCTGGTCATCAAGTCGCTGGTACAGGCGGAGGACTCCGGCACGGAGCGGCGCTTCCGGCTGCTCTCGTCGCTGCGCGCGTTCGGCCGCGAGCACCTCCGCGCCGACGGCCACTGGGAACCGCTCCGCGAGGCGCACCTGGCGTACTGCCTGGAGCTTGCGGAGGACACCGAGCCGCGGCTGAAGGGCGCGGACCAGGTGGCTGCCCTGGTGCTCCTCGATGCCGAGCGGCAGAACCTCCACGCCGCGCTGGAGACCGCGCGGGGCGCCGCGACCGCCGAGCCGGCGCACCGGCTGGTGGCGGCGCTCTGGCGCTGGTGGTATCTACACGGCCGTTTGCTCGAGGGCAACGGCTGGTGCCGGCCTCGTGCGCGATCTGCCCGTGGCCCGGGCCTGCCACGAGGAGGCGCTGGCGATCCGCCGCGAGCACGGCGAGCCGGCCGATGTGGCCGGCTCGCTGAACAACCTGGGCATGGTGCTCGCCGCCGGCGGTGATTTCGCCGGGGCCAGGGACGCGTTCGCGGAGTGTGTGGAGTTCTGGCAGGCGCGGCCCGAGGCGCCGGAGCTGGGCATCGCGCTGAGCAACCTGGCCAGCACCGCGATGGACATGGGCGACGCGGAAGCGGCACAACCGGCGCTGGAAGAGAGCCTCGAGCATGCCCGCCGGCATGGCAGCCTGGCCACACAAGGCGCGATCGAGTTCAACCTGGGCGAGGTCCACAGCCGCCGCGGCCGGCTCGCGGAGGCAGCGGCCTGGTTCCGGTCCAGCCTGCTGAAGCGGCGCGAGGTGGGTGATCCGCGCGGGATGGCCGGGTCGCTCCACTCTCTGGCGGTCAATGCCATGCGGCGTGGCCAGTTGCAGGACGCCCACCGCCTGCTCGAAGCCTCGGTCCGCCTGTGGCGCGAAGCCGGGATACCGTTGCAGGGAAAGGACGAGGAGTGGCTGAGAGACAGTGAAGCCGAGCTGGAGGAACATCTGAGGGCGGCTGGAATAGGGTCACAAGCGCTCGTGACGCCACCAGGGTGGGAATGGGCCGTCGACCTGGCGCTCGGCGGAGACTCCCCGAGCGATCCCGGTCACGAGGCTGAGGGAGGGGTATCCACATGAGCAAACCCAGCGCTAGCGCACCGGGCGCGGGTAAGGCCGGACCGCTGAGGACGGAGTACATCCCAATGGCGGGAACGTTCGGGCCGAGCATCGAGACCGGATCCGTGCCGGGGCACCCGAACCATCTGCTCGCCGAGCTGCTGCTTCAGGTAACACCAGACCTGGACGGGAGCAACGCGACCTATGAGGTCAACCTGGAGGCCGTGCCGGCGGAGAACACGCAGCCCGGCGGCGCGGATTACACATTGTCAGGCTACGTGACCGGGAACGATGTCCTTCTCGCGCTGTCGCAGGACGTGGGCGCGCTGGACTGGAACGCGAACCACTACCTGTGCGTCACGGCCACGCTCTCAGGCGTGACCATGAAGCACGGCAGCATGGAGTACATCCCGGTCTACACCTCGCCCAACGGTACGCTTAGAATCGGGCATAGGGGCACGGCGGTCGGTCGGCGCACCGGCCCAAACGGCACGGTCGGCTACTGGGTGCACCCGGTAGCTCAGGTCGTCCCGGCCCAGAGCGTAGCTGTTCCGTTCGAGCTGTCGGTGTGGCTCGCCGATGGCAAAAAGACGAGCGGGCCCTGGACGGCACCAGCGCAGGCCTTCGTCAGCCCGCAGTTGCCGGCCACGCAACTCCGCGTCGAGCTCGACCCGTTCATGCTCGACTCCGCAGCGGTCGCGAACATGGCGGACCCGTGGCTCACCTTCCGGTACCGGGTCGTCGGGGCCCCCAGCTACACCTTGGCGCACTACCGCGTCGTCAAGTAACCGAGATCGGGGTCGGCCGCGCTACGCCCGCACCCGCCACTCGGCGTGTGCGGGCGTGGCGCCGGTCTGGTGCGCCCGGAGGAGCTCGCGCAGGCGGTTCGCCACCGGCGTGGCCGGCGGCAGCTCGCGCCGCTGGTCGTCGATGTGGAACGCCCGGATGGAGGCGATCCCCACTCCGGTGCTGCAGGCGAACGCCTCGTGCAGGCCGCCCCAGACCATCGCTGCGGTCAGCTCCTCGAGGGCGATGGGCCGCTCTTCGCAGGGGATGCCGTGCTCGCGGGCGAGAGTCAGCAGCGTGTCGCGCGTCACCCCGGCCAGGATGGTGTCGGTCAACGGCGGGGTGACCAGCACGCCGTCGAGGACGTAGTTGCCCGGCGTCTTGGCCATGCCGATGCCGCCCGGCGTGGTGCGCACGTAGTGCCGCGTCACCAGCACCTCGAACTGCCGCTCGGGATCGTACCAGGCATGGAGGCCCAGGACCACGAGCTGGAAGCCGCGCGACGGCCGCGCGCCGAGCACCGGGTCGCTGCCGAACACGAGCGGCCGGACGTAGAGCCGTACGTCGGGATCGGTGGGGAGCGTGTCCTGCTCGTGACGGACGAACTCACGAAACAGCTCGACGGCGTCGGCGGCGTCGAGCGGGGCGATGGCCAGGCGCTCGCAGGACCGCTCCAAGCGCAGCACATGGTCGTGGGCGCGGAAGAGGGCGAACCCGCCGGTGGCCTGCCGGTAGGCCATCAGACCCTCGAAGGCGGTCTGCCCGTAGTGCAGCGCCATGGTCGCCGGGTCGAGCGAGAGTGGCTCGCGCGGCCCCAGGCGGATCTCGCCCCAGCCCCGTTCCGGGGTGTAGCGAGCGGTCAGCATGGACGGCGTGAAGGCGGTCCCGAAAAGCGGGCGGGTGGGCTGGCTCAGGCTGGCGGTAGGCTGGGTCATCGGCTCTCTTCTATCGCTCGAACGGCCGCCTCAGTGTCCTCGGTCGGCCTGGATCTGGGCCTCGAGGCGGCGGATGCGTTCCGGCGTCGAGGGATGCGAGGCGAGCCACTTGGCCGGCCCGTGAAGCTCGTCGCCGCCGAGCTTCCTGAGCGCCGAGAGCGACCACTGCGGGTCGTAGCCGGCGGCTTCCATCAGCTTCAGGCCGCGGCTGTCGGCCTCGCGCTCGTGCTGCCGGCTGTAGCCCTGGCTGTAAAGCGTGTAAGCCACGCTTGCCCCGAAGTCCGCCAACTGGCCCTGGTCCTTGAGCAGGACGCTCGCACCCACATTGACCAGCAGCGCCTGGTTGATACTCTCGCGGCCGTGCTCGCACTCCACGTGGCTCGCCTCGTGGCCCACCACGAAGGCCAGCTCGCCGTCCTCACTCATTCTATCAACCAGCGCCCGGAAGAAGTACAGCGGCCCACCGGGACAGGCGAAGGCATTGATCTCCTGGCTGTAGAGCACGTTCACCGAGTAGGGCACGTTGCGCGTGGTGTGCGGCCGGAGGCGGGACCAGACGGCGTTCACCCGGTCCACCTGCACCCCATGGCGCAGGGGTTGGCCGTACTGCTTCTCGGCGTCCGCGGCCACTTCGCGGCCGATGGCAATCTCGTCGTCCTGCGACACCAGCATCGGCGGCCCGCTCGGCCCGCAAGCGGCCAGCAGGCAGGCAGTGGCCAAGCACGCAACGACGGCCCTCGTGGTACTCATGGCTGCTTCTCCACTCCCGATTCGGTTAACGCCGCGCATCTCCGAGATCATTCCTCTCGGCCCAACGACCCGCCGCAACTGCTCCCCGCCCCGGCAGTGCAGGCGTAGCAATGTCTTCCCGTCAGTATCTTCGAGCCCGCCAAATCGTCAAGTCGCAGCTCCCACAGGCGTCGCGCCGTGCCGTTCCCCAGACGCATCCCGAGCATCTGGTTGAAATCACAGTCGTAGACGTAGCCCAGCCAGTCCACGCTGACCAGCGAGCGGCACATCAGCCGCGCCACCACCGCCGGGTTGAAGTGCTCCTCGAGCAGCTTCTCGTAGCGCTCCAGCGCGCCCTCGCGGATGAGCTGCAGGCGGAAGCGGTTGATGGCCACGTTGGTGATGGTCAGCAGCTCGTTGAACACCACACCGTACTCGTCACGGAGGTGCTGGGCGTAGGCTGCGCGGAGGGCCTCCTGCGGCGTCGGCAGGCTGGGGCCGAGTGGGTTGTAGACCAGGTCGAGCCGCAGCCCGCTGCCCGGCCGGCCGTAGCCCAGGGCGTTGAGCCGCCGCAAGCCGGCGACGCTGGCCGCGTGCGCGCCGCGGCCGCGCTGCCGGTCCACGTTGTCTTTCAGGTAGCAGGGCAGCGACGCCACCACCCGCACCGCCTGGCCGGCGAAGAACGCCGGGAGATCCTCGTAACCCGCCACCTGTTGGATGGTCAGGTTGTGCCGCACGATCACGTCGCGGCCCAGCGCCCGGGCGCGGGCGACGAGGCGGCGGAAGCAGGGCGCCATCTCCGGCGCGCCGCCGGTGATGTCCACGGTGGGCACGGCGGTGCCCGCCAGCCAGTCGAGGATCCGCTCGGCGACGTCGGGGCTCATCACCTCGGTTCGCTTCGGCCCGGCGTCCACGTGGCAGTGGACGCAGGCCTGGTTGCAGAGGCGGCCGACGTTGATCTGCAGGGCGTCCACGCCGGCACGGCGCAGCGGGCCGACGACCGGCGCGACTTGCTCGGCGAAGGTCATGCTGTCATGTTGCTGCAAGGGGGCGATCCGTTGCAACCCGAAGTGGCCCCGGTTGCGTCCTCGGGGTGGTTCGGCTATCGTTCGCGGAGAGGTCGGGCTGATGCGCGGTCAGGCGGTCGGTCGGTGGAGCGACGAGGGGCCGGAGCCGTAGATGACCACACCCCTGCTCGCCCTGGCCGCCATCTTCCGCGACAATCTGCTGCCGCTGTTCCTCCTCATGGCGGCCGGCTTCGCCCTCCAGCGCCGCGTGGGGCTGGACATGAAGACCCTCACCCGCGCCAACCTCTACGTCTTCGTCCCGGCGCTGGCGTGCTACGCACTGAGCAAAGCGGTCCTTTCGGCGGCCGACCTGCTCCGCGTGTTCGGCTTTGTGGTGGTCCTGGAAGTGGTGATGTACGGCGTGGCGCGGGCCTGGACGGCGTTGCGCGGCTACCCGCCGGGGCTGGCGGCGGCCTTCGCGCTGGCGCTGATGTTCTACAACAGCGGCAACTACGGCTATCCGCTGATCGCCCTGCTCTACGGCAAGGACTCGGCGGCGGTGGGGCTGCAGGCCATTGTGTTGGCGACCCAGAACGCGACGCTTTTCAGCCTCGGACAGGTGATCATGCGGCACCGCGCCGTGGGCTTCCGGTCGGCGCTGGGCGAGTACTTCCGGATGCCGTTCCCGTATGCGGTGGCGCTCGGCCTGCTGCTGCAGTTCAAGGTGGTGAGCCTGCCGGGGTTCGCCCTGAAGACGCTCGAGTCGGCGGCGGGCGGGCTGGTGCCGGTGGCGCTGATGACGCTCGGCGCACAGCTCGCGCTGGTGCGCTGGCACCACGGGGTGCGCTCGGTGGTGGCGGCGACCTTCGCCCGGCTGGTGCTCGGCTCGGTGGTGGCCTTCGGCCTGTTGAGCGCAGTCGGCTGGCGCGGGCCGACGGCGGAGATGCTCCTCATTTCGTCGAGCGTGCCGACGGCGGTGAACACGGCGATCCTGGCGGTGGAGCACGACAGCGAGCCGGACTTCGCGGCGCAGGTGGTGTTCGTGACGACGCTGACGAGCGCGGCGACGGTGGGACTGACGATCTTCGTCGCGCGGGCGGTGTTCGGGGGGTAGAGCGGGGCCGCGCACACCGCTCCGGGCACCCCCTCCTTGGCAAGGAGGGGGTGCCCGGAGCGGGCAACGCGGAGCTCCGGCGGCCAGAGAATCCCGCCGACTTGACGCACTCTGCCCCATCGCGCACGCTTGAATCGGTGGGACGCGCCGCGACTGTCCGGAGTCGCGGCGCCGGGGAGACGCCATGTCCGACTTGCCCCGCGAATGCCCCGCCTGCGGCGGGCCGCTCCGGCCCTGGCCGCCCGGCGGGGTCACCGTGGACGGCTGCGACCAGTGCGGCGGAGTGTGGTTCGACGGGCACGAGCTGCAGGCCGTGGCGCAGCGCGGCGAGAGCGCCCTCTAGCATCTCGACGGGCAGTTCCAGCCGGGCCTCGCCGCGGCCACCGGCGGCGGCAACAGTCTCTGCCCCAAGTGCCGCGAGCCGCTGTGCGGGTTCAGCTTCCCCCACGCGCCCGATGTGAAGCTCGACGGCTGCCGCACCTGCAAGGGCATCTGGTTCGACCACGGCGAGCTCGTCGCGCTGGCCGGCAAGCTGCCGCGGGCCGCCCGGCCGACCCTCCAGCGCTCGCCCGAGCACCCGCCCGCCGCGCACGCCGCCCTCGCCGCCGGGCTGATCGAACGCGTCGAGTGCCCCGCCTGCGGCGCGCCGAATCCGGCCGTGTCGCGCTACTGCGACCGCTGCCAGGCCAACCTGCACGCCCCGCCACAGGGCGGCATCGGGCAGGTCACCGCGACCTACTCCTACAACCCGCTGTGGCTCCTCCGCGATCTGCTGATCCTGGTCGTCCTCGCCGTGTTCCTCTTCGACAAACCCGACTACCGCGGGCGGACGCTGGGCATCGGCGAGTACCTGCCCATGGAGACCGGCTGGAGCATCCTCCTCCTGGTGGTCGCGCTCGGCGCCTCGCGGTGGCTGTGCAAGCCCTACGCCGTGGACCTCACGGACCGCGGCTTCCTGCTGCGGTCGCTGTTCTCGGTCCGGTTCGTGCCGTGGGACGCGATCCGCACCGGCTACGTGACCGACCTCGGCTCGCGCGCACCGTGGGCGCCCATCCTGAACGCCATGCGCGGCTGGGGCAGGTACGGCTGCTACAGCTACGGGAGCTTCGAAGATGCCTGCGACCGGAACGCCACCGCGCTCAACGACAAGCCGCCGAAGGTCCTGATGGTGCTCAACACCACGCGCGGCGTAGTGTGGCTCGGCCCCGACCTGCGCAACCACTACGAGCTGGTGGACCGCATCCGCCGGCACCTGGACTGACCCGATGTCCATCGACCGTGCCCATGAGATCCTGCCCTGCCCGGTGTGCGCCGCGCCGCTCCGGCGCTGGCGGGACATGGGCGTCGAGGGCGACGGCTGCGACGTGTGCGGCGGCCTGTGGCTCGGCGCCCCGGCGCTCCGCGGGCTGGCGAACGACCCGCCGGACGTGCTGGACGAGTTGGAGACCGAGTTCACCCCTGGCCTCGCGCCACCGGTCGGCGGCTCCCACGCCTGCCCCACCGACGGCACGCCGCTGAAGCCCCACCACCTGGGCTACGCCGAGGAGATCCTGCTCGACCGCTGCCCGGCCTGTGGCGGGATCTGGTTCGACGACGGCGAGCTGGCGGCGCTGGCCGAGCGGCTGGCCGTGGCGGCCGGCGCTCCAGCCGGGCCCGTTGCGCCGGAGCACCGCGCCGCGGCCGTGGCCGGCGTGGTGCGGCGGATCTACTGCCCCGCGTGCGGCGATCCGAACCCGGAGATCTCCGAGCGCTGCTTCCGCTGCAAAGCACTCCTCCACGGCCCGCCGGCGGACGGCGTGGGCGTCGTGCAGTCGGTCCACCGCTTCCACGGGCTCGGCGCGCTGACGCGCTTCGGGGTGCTCTTCGCCGCCACGGTCGCGGCCATCGTGTGGCACCGTTACCTGCCCCACGACCACCGGCTCTACTGGTTCGAGGGGCTGGTGCTGGCGGGGCTGGTGGCCGGCGGGCTGCTCGGCGGCGGGCGCTATGTGGCGGTGACCACGCTCGGCCTGGTGCTCAAGAGCTGGTGGCACAAGCGCTTCCTGCCGTGGCAGGCGATCCGCTCGATCACGGTCCTGGAGCTGGGCAGTCGCGCGGCGTGGGCTCCGTTGGCCTGGCTCTTGCTGTGGCATCCGTGGTGGCAGGCGCGGCGAGCGCTGCTGCTCTTGCGGCAGGGCGCCTACGACGAGGACCTGGCGGTCAGCGGCGCGCGAGTCCTGCTCCTGGCGTTCACCACGCGCGGCCTGTTCGCCTTCGGCCCGGAGCTGGACGGGCATGTCGAGCTGGTCGAGGCGGTGCGCCGGCACCTTTGAGTCTCAAACGGCCAGCCGTTCTGCCGCCGCGGTGATGAGGTCCTCGATCCCCGGGTCGTAGGGCGCCGGCAGGGACGAGTAGCGGTACCACTCGTCCACCTCGTAGCCGCCGTCAGGGAACTGAGCCCGGGAGGCCTGGTAGCCGTTGAGGGCGTTGGCATACGCCGTCACCATCACCTCCGGCCACCGCGCACGCAGCGCTTCCTTCACCCTTCGGCCGACGCCGCAGCAGACTTCGCCGCCCAGCGCCACGAGGCACAACGAGTCGCCCAGCGACACCACCTGGACCATGAACGGCAGCTCCGACGGCAGCGGCTCGCCGGCGTCGAGCCTGGCCAGCACCGCCCGGCCCCAGTCCCCGAACCACTGGTTGCCGCCGTTGACCGCCTGCTCGTACACCTCTCGCGGGTAGGGCGGCTGGAGCGGCAGCCTGATGGTCTCCCGCCGGCTGCGCAGGCGGCCGCCCACCGGGCGCAGCGGCCCGTCGAGCACGGCGCGCGCCGCCGCGGCGACCTCGCGCCCGCAGCGCTCCACCTCGCTCAGCGGCCCGGCGCGGAAGCGGCCGCCCTCCACGTTGTTGGGCTTCACGTCACCACCACATCCGTTGGCGAACAGCACCGCCACGCCGGGGTGGCTCTCGGCCAGGCCGGCGCGCAGCCAGCCGATGTAGTCCGGCCCAATGAGCTGCCCGCCCATCGTCGTGGGGTGGCAGCCGTAGGAGACCACCGCCGCCGCCAGGCCGGCATCCCGGTCGAACACGGCCAGCACCGGCAGTTCGGGGTCCATGAAGCCGTCCGGGTTGGGCGCCATGACGGTGCAGCCGTCGACGGTCCGCCGCCGGCAGATCCCCATCCGGCAGTCGCCGGCGCCGTAGCGCAGCGCACCGGGCCGCAGCCCGTCCAGCGCCTCCGTAGCCAGCCGCGGCAGCCGCTCGAGCAGCTCGCGGTCGTACCCGCCGACGGCGTCGGGGCCGAACAGATCCTGGTCGTGAGCGCGCAGCGTCGGACCGCAATGGGTGTGGGAGCAGCTCAGTAAGACCGCCTCGGAGTCCAGGCCGCAGGCCGCCGCCGTGGCCTGGAGGACCGCCTCGCCCAGCTCGAAGTCGAAGCCGATCAGGTCGGCGGTGACCCACACGAGCCGTCCGCCCTGTTCGTCGTCGAGCACCAGGGCACGGGCTTCAAGCGGCAGGTAGGCGCCTTCGGACGGCGTGGTGCGCGCGGCGTAGCCGGCCAGGTAGACAGGGCCATCGGGGGTGATATCGCAGCATGCCAGGCCGAAACGCACAACGGGTCTCCCCCAGGGATCTCCGCCACCCGCCGGCCGCCTCCTTCCGACCTCTTCCCCGCCTTCCCCTTCCCCTCTTCCCACCTGGCGTGCTACCATCGCCGCCCGTGGACGTCTACCTCGACCACAACGCCACCTCGCCGCTCGACCCGCAGGCCGAAGCGGCGATGGCGGTGCATGGCCGGGACCGGTTCGGCAACCCGAGCAGCCTCCACCTCCACGGCCGCCTGGCGCGAGAGGCGCTCGAAGCCGCCCGCGAGCGGCTTGCCCGCGCCCTGGGCGCTCCGTCCACCTGGCGGCTCGTGTTCACCAGCGGCGGCACCGAGGCCATCTCCCACGCGCTCCTCGCCCTCGCGTTCCAGCGGCGCGGCGGGCACTTCGTGGCCACCGCCGTGGAGCACGCCGCCGTGCTCCGCACCCTCGGCTGGCTTGAGTCGCTCGGCTTCACGTCGACTCTGGTGGAGGTGGACGCCGATGGCGCGGTGGACCCGCGCGACGTGGCGGCCGCCCTCCGGCCCGACACCGTTCTGGTGGCGGTGCAGCTCGCTAACAACGAGGTGGGCACGGTGCAGCCGGTGGCCGAGGCGGCGGAGGCGGCGCACCGGCGGGGCGTGCTCGTCCTGGTGGACGCGGTGCAGGCGCTGGGCAAGCTGCCGCTAAGGGTGGTGCGGCTGGGCGGCGACCTGTGGGCGTTCTCGGGACACAAGGTGGGCGGGCCGAAGGGGATCGGCGCGCTGCTCGTGAGGCCGGGGCTCGAGCTGCCGCCGCTGCTCCACGGCGGCGGGCAGGAGGGCGGCCTGCGCAGCGGCACGGAAAACGTCGCCGGGGCGGTGGGCTTCAGCGTGGCGGCCGAGCGGGCCACCGTGCAGCAG
>JACPDV010000213.1 GCA_016183835.1 Armatimonadota bacterium | reverse complement strand
GCGGCATGGCGTGCAGGAGACCTGGCGGCCCCTGTGCGGAAGGACCGACCCGGTGGAGAGCCGTATGCGGGAAAACCGCACGTACGGTTCGGAGCGGCAGGGCGGTGTGCGACACCGCCCTGACCGCTACCATGGTTGCCGCGGCTTCAGCCGCCGGGATGCCCACCGGATGCGCAGGCGAACGCGTCCTCGTGCTATCCTGTTCGCACCGAATCAGGACACGCCGTGATGCCCGACCGTGATCCGATCAAGGTGTACGACGCCCGCTGGGTGGCCGACGAGTTCTCCGCTGCCGAGGTCACCCGCCTGTTCGAGGCCACCCTCGCCTACGGCCGCGAGCTGGGCGCCGATACTGTCACCCTGACCCGCGACGCCCGCCTCGCTGCCGGGCATGTGCTCGAGCTGGCCGTCGATGCGGCCCTCCGGCTGGGCTTCAGAGTCTACCTGCGTCCCGAGCCGGTCAGCACGCCGCAGAGCTACTTCACCGCCCTGTGGGTCTCGCGCAAGCACCCCGGCACGCTGGGCCTGACCGTCACCGCGTCGCACAACCCGGCCGAGTACATCGGCGTCAAGTTCACCGTGCCCACGGTGCGGGCGGTGGGCATGGACTGCGGCCCTGCCGGCGGGCTGACGCGGGTGCGTGAACTGTACCACCAGCCCGGCGAGTTCACGAGCCGGCCGGGCGGCGCGCTGCACCTGCTCGACCTGACCCGCGAGTATGTGGAGTTCTCCCTCGCCCGCGCCGGCGTCGCGCCGGGCGATCTGGCCGGGCTCAAGGTGGTGTTCGACAGCTTCCACGGCTCGGCCGGGCCGGAGCTCTACCAGGCCCTCACGCTCGCCGGCGTGGAGGTGGAGGCGCACCGTCTGATCCCCGACGGCCGCTTCCCCACCGGCTCGCCGAACCCCACCAGCCAGGGCAAGCTCGACGCCGCCGTGGCGCGGGCGCGGGAGATCGGCGCGCAGGGCCAGGCGGCGCCGCCGTCGGCGCTCTACGACCCCAAGGTTAGCCCGTTGGCGCTGGCGGAGTGGGGCAAGCTGGGCGTCCGGCCGGTGCTCTTCCGCAATGGCCACAGCCAGATCAAGGACTACATGCGCCTCCTCGATGCGTCCGCCGCGGCCGAGGAGTCCGGGCACTACTACCACCGCATGACCCTCGAGCCCCTGACCATCTACGCCGAGAACTCGGCGCTGACCATCCTGCTCTTCCTCGGCGCCGTGAAGGCCGACCCGGGGCTGATGGACCGGCTCTGCGCCCTGCAGGACGAGGTCTTCACCACCGGCGAGTTCAACTACCAGTTCGAGGACGACGCCACCCGCGACGCGGCACTCGAAGTGGTGGTGAAGCGTTTCGCCGATGAGGGCGCGGAGCGGGTGACCCACACGCCCGACGGCATCGATCTGCAAGGCACGGTGCTCAGCCGCGGCGTGCAGCTTGCACCCGGCCGCGTGGCGCTCGACGAGGGCTGGTACAGCGGCTATCTGCGCGTGGCGACCAACGAGCCGGCGGTGGTGCGCAGCTACTTCTCCGCGGGCGACACGATCCACGGGCAGCGGGTGGAGTGGGACACCCGCCGCATTCTGGAAGATCAGTTCGGCGGGCGGGTGATCGACTGAGACCGGACGGGAGGCAGGGCGATGGGCATCGGGAGGAGCGTCTTGCGCGACAGCGTGATGGTCCTCTGCTGTGCCGCGGGCGGGGCGGCGGCGGTGTTCCCCGGCGCCGACTGGGAGCCCGCGCGACCCGCCGCCGATGGCTTCCAGGCCGAGCGGGTGCAGGCCGCTGCGAGCTGGCTCAGCGCAGCACTGCACGACTGGGGCGGCGCCGGCACGCTTTTCATCGTCCGCCACGGCCGCGTCGTGTGGGCCGGCCCGCAGTGCGCTGCGGAGCACGCGATCTTCTCCGCCACCAAGTCCTTCACCAGCACCTGTTTCGGGCTGCTGATCGAGGACGGCAAGGCCTCGCTCTCGACCCTCGCCAGGGACCACCAGCCGGCGCTGGCGGCGCAATACCCCGACGTCACCCTGCGCCACTTCGCCACCATGACCTCCGGCTACGACGCGGCGACGGTGCACTACGAGACCGACGCCGCCGGCCGCGGGGACTCGTGGATCCCCGATCCGCCCGCCGCCCCACTGTTCGCGCCCGGCACGCGCTTCCGCTACTGGGACGAGGCCATGATGCAGTTCGGCAACATCCTGGCGAGGCTCGCCGGGGAGCCCCTCGATCTCCTCTTCAAGCGGCGTGTCGCCGACCGCATCGGCATGACCCGCTGGCGCTGGGACGCAGGGCAGTGGACGGGCGGCATCCACACGAGCTCGCGCGAGCTGGCGCGCTTCGGCCACCTCTTCCTCAACCGCGGCAACTGGCACGGGGGGCAGCTTGTGCCGGCAGCCTGGGTGGACGAAGCCACCGCGGTCCAGGTGCCCACCACCATCCCCAACGACGACCTGCCCCGCTCCCGCGGCTCGGGGATCTACGGCTACAACTGGTGGGTCAACGGGCTCAAGCCGGACGGCACCCGGCTCTGGCCGGACGCGCCGCCTCGCGCCTACTACGCCAACGGCCTGCACAGCAACGTCTGCATCGTGGTTCCCGAGTGGGGCGTGGTAGTCACCCGCACCAACGGCGGTCGGCCGGACGGGTCGGCCAACACTCCGGCCGACATCGACCGGATCTGGAGCGCTTTCCTGGGCCAGCTCGGCAGTGCGTTCGCCCAGTCGTGACGGAAGGACGGATCGATGGGAACGGTTCGCAAGGCGGTGATCACCGCGGCGGGGCGTGGCACGCGGCAGTACCCGGCGTCCAGCGCGGTGCAGAAAGAGATGTTCCCGCTCGTGGACCGCGACGGGCTGCCCAAGCCGGTGCTCCAGATCATCGGCGAGGAGGCCCTCGAGGCCGGCGTGGAGGAGATCTGCATCATCACCCAGCCGGGCGACGAAGCGGTCTACCGGCAGTACTTCCAGCGCCTGAACACCGAGGACCTGCGCAACTTCCGCGGCAAGGATTGGGCGATCCTGGAGAGTGAGAAGCTGCAGGCATTCGGCGAGCGGCTCACCTTCGTGGCGCAGGACCGCCCCGAGGGCTACGGGCACGCGGTCTACCAGGCGCGCGAGTTTGTCGGCGATGAGCCGTTCCTCCTCATGCTCGGCGACCACGTCTACATCAGCGCCGACCGGGGTGGCGCCAACTGCGCCCGGCAGCTCATCGGCAAGTATGCCGCCGCCGGCCGCGCCGTGATGACCGCCGTCCAGACCACCCCGGCCACGCTCCTGCACCTCTTCGGCACGCTTCGCTGCGAGCTGCTCGACCCGCTCCGCGGGCTCTACGGCGTGGAGGCCATCGTCGAGAAGCCCACCGAGGACTACGCCGCCGAGCACCTCCGCAGTAACGGCATGCCGCCCGGGATGTACCTCTGCCACTTCGGCATGCACGTCTTCCCGGCCGCCATCTTCGACGCGCTCGCCTGGCACATCGACAACGACGTCCGCGAGCGCGGCGAAATCCAGCTCACCAACGCCCAGGAGTATCTCCGTGCCAAGCTGCTGTCGCCGGGCGACTATGGCGCCTGCACCATCGACGGGCAGCGCTTCGACACGGGGATCCCCTACGGCATGATGGAGAGCCAGCTCGCCCTGGCGCTGGCCGGGGTGCACCGCGCGGAGATCACCGAAGCCATCGCCCGGCTCCTCGCCGAGCAGCTTCAGAGCATGTCGCGACGGTAGCCTGCGAGGGGCGGCGCCGATGCAACCCAAGTGGCACATCGCCTTCTGCAACGTCACCTACACCGAGTACGCCGGGGTGACCTACCGCGACTACTATGGCTCCCCCGCCACCATGCTCGAAGCCCAGCTCGCCGCCCGGGACTACGCCGAGCGCACCTGGGGCGTGGGGCGGTTCATGGCGCCGCACGTCGACACCCCGAGCTGCACCTTCGCCTCGCTCCTCGGCATGCCTGTGGTGGTGCCCGAGGCCGACGAGATCCCCTACCTCGACACCGCCCACCCGCTCGTCACCGGCCCGGCCGACCTCGACCGCCTGGCCAGCGGCGACCCGCGCACCACCGGGCTGATGGCCCGGCGCTACGAGGCCTGGCAGTACTACCGCGCGCAGGGCTACGCCGTCGGCCTCGGCGGGCACGGCGGCGCGATCCTCACCACCGCGGGCGAGATCACCGGCGGCGCTGTCTTCGCCGACCTGGCCGACGACCCGGCCTACGCACAGCGCCTGCTGGACCGCATCGTGGATGCCGAGATCGCCCTGGCCGAGCTCGATGCCTCGCTCTGCGGCGGCGAGTACCGCGGCACCGGCTACACCGGCGACGACTACTCGGGCCGGCTCTCGCCGGCCATGTATCGCGCGTTCGCCGTGCCCTGCTACCGGCGGCTGTACGCCGACCAGACCGCCCGGTTCATGCACAGCGAGCTGCTCCGCGCCGACCACCTCCGCATCGCGCGCGACGAGCTGGGCATCACCGAGTTCCACGGCGCCGGCTGCAAGCTGCTGACCAACGCGGAGATGCACGCGACCATGGGCGACCGCTTCTGGACGCAAGTCACGCCACAGGAGCTGCTCGAGCTCACCCCGGCGCAGCTCGACGAGCGAGTGCGTGAGCTGGCCGGCTGCGGGTGCGGCTGGGTGCAGCTCTACCCTGGCCGCGCCACGCCGCCGCGCAACCTGGAGGCCGGCATCGAGGCGTGCCGGCGCGAATGTGCCGGCGGACCGGCGTGGTAGCGCTTCCCGGCCACTGAAGTCGCGGCAACCAAAGTGGCGGTCAGGGCGGGGAGCTCCCCGCCCTGCCGCCCCGAACCGTACGTGCGGATTTCCCGCATACGGCTCGCCGCCGGGTTGGCCATTCCGAGCAGGAGCCTCCAGGTGTCCCTGTCCGCTCCAGGCTGCAGCGGACCTGCCACTTGCGTCCAGGTGTCCACCTTCAGCCACCCCAAGTCCCATCGTTAGCCTCCCCACGGGAGGCAGTCTGGGGCTCCAGAGGG
>JACPDV010000212.1 GCA_016183835.1 Armatimonadota bacterium | reverse complement strand
CTGGGCCGCGCCCGACCGCAAGGCGATGCCCGGCGCGAGCATCTCGGTCTTCGGCACCACCTTCTACGAACACCCCTGGTTCGGCGCCGCGGTGCAGTGGGTCGGGCTGGTCTACGCCGAGAGTCTCTCGGAGCTCGCCAACTACGACACGTCGTACGACTGGCTGAAGCTGGCCGGGCTGATCGTGCAGTCCGCCGCCGTGCAGCAGAAGGCGCCGGGCGCCAAGTGCGGCCACCCCGGGCTGTTCCCGGACTCGTACCAGATCGTGCGCGGGGAGGACTACTACGAGTGGTGTTTGTCGCCGATGGGCATCCTGAGCGGGTTGGTGAACCAGGCCGGCTACCCGGCCGGGCCACGGCCTCACAGCTTGAGGGCCGGCGAGCAGCGCGTGAGCGTGTTGGGCCCGGCCTGGCCGCTCGCCGGCGAGTGGAACGGCGGCACGCTCCGTCTCAAGCTGCGCATGCTCCCGCACCTCGCGTCGCAGGTGCTGCTGCTCAACCTGGCGGAGCCGAAGCGGGTGACCTGGAACGGCGCGGAGCTGGCCCGCGGCGTGCGGCCCGGCTGGCGGCCGGCCGAACGCGAGCAGGGGCTGGTCGTCGCGCTGGATCCCGCCGAGGCCGTGGGTGAGCTGGTGGTGGAAGGCGCGGCCGCGCTGGCCTACCACAACCCGCAGATCGCCGACACGCTGATCAACGGCGGGTTCGAGGACGGGCTGACGGGCTGGGGTGGCGATCCGTCGGCGCAGATCGACACCGCGCAACCGCGCGGCGGCAAGGCCGCGCTCAGCCTCGACGCGCCCGCCGACGGGCACGAGAGCCAGGCCAATGCGCAGCCGGTAGCGGTGGACGCCGGCAAGCGCTACCGCCTGCGCGCGTGGGTGAAGCAACTGGCCGGCGACGGCGACTACAAGGTCACGCTGGACTGGCTAGACGCGGCCGGCGGGCACCTGGCGTACGCCAACGACTGGGCGGGAACCAACCGGCCGCGCGAGTACACGGAGCATGGCGGCGTGTTCACGGCGCCGGCCGGCGCGGCCCAGGTGCGAATCATCCTGGGCTGCCGCGGCGCCCGGGTGCTGTTCGACGATGTGTCGTTCGAGGCGGCGCCATGAGGGCCGACCATGCCTGAACCGACCCGGCAGCGCCGTGCCGCCCTGCTCAACGCCGCGATGGTCGTGGCGCTGCTGCTCTGGCTGGTGTTCGACGTCTACGCGCGGTCGGTCGTGCGGCCGCTGGAGCCGGAGCGGCACCGGTCGGACTTCACGGTCTACCTGGCGGCGTCCGACGCGCTGTACCACGGCCGGAACCCCTACCACGTGGTCAACCCGCGGGGCTGGTGCTACCTTTACGCTCCCTTCTTCGCGGTGCTCTTGCGCCCGCTGATCGGGCTGCGGCCGGAGCACGCCGCCGCGGTGTGGTTCCTGCTGCAGTGCGCGATGGGCTTCGGCCTGGCGTCCGAGCTGCGGCGGCTGCTCCGTCGCGCCGACCCGACGGCTGCCGAGATGCCAGGGCCGGAGCCCTGGTGGATCGGCGGCGCGGCGTTGCTGGCCTTCACGTTGCTGGCGCTCGAGGGCGTGCAGCGGGGTAACGTGCCCGTCTTCGTGACCTGGCTGCTGGTGCTCGGCTACCGCCTGGCAAGCGAGGACCGTGCCGGCCTGGCGTGGTGCGGCGGAATGGTCCTGGCCATGCCCGCCACAACCAAAATCTCGCCGATTCTCCCCGCGCTGACGGCGGTGGGGCTGGCCATCCGGCGCCGCCCGGCGACCGGCGGGCTGGCCGCAGGCGGCCTGCTCGTGGGGCTCCTGCTGTGGCTGTTCGTGGCCCCCGCGATGGTGGCGGGCTGGCAGCAGAATCTCGCGCTGCTGGCCGAATGGCGTGATCGCGTGCTGTACAGCCCGTCGTTCGACGCCGATCCGAACTCCAACCCGGCGAGCTATCGCAACCAGAGCCTGACGCAAGGTCGCCGTGCTCGCGTTGCTCCTCCTGGCTGCGCTGCGGGTGCCGGCCGGCGACCGAGCGGGCGCCGTCGTGGTGCTTGGCATGGCGGGCCTGGCGATGGGCTGCATCTCGCCCAAGGCCTGGGTGCACCACTATGTGGCCGGCACGGCGGCGCTCTACGCCCTGCCCGTCGCCGCCTGGCGGCGCGGCCGCACGACCGCGGCCTATGTCTTCGCCACGGTGCCCTGGGCGCTCTGCGCGATCCACTTCGCCACAGAGGGGTTCGGCGGCGTGCTCGGCCTGGGTCTGGCCGCCTACGTGATCGCCGGGCTGGTCTGGCTGCTCCGCGCCTACCGCGCCGGGAGCAGCGCCACGAGCGCCTGCTGCGGGGACAGCGTGGTCTCGTAGCGGCCGGCCGCCAGCTTCGCCGGCACCATCCGCCCGTCAGGCCCGAGAGCGTAGACCTCGCCCGACGCCCGGCCGAACGGCGCGCGATGCGGGAACGCCACCCGCACCGGCTCGTCGCGCCAGTTCACGCACAGCAGCAGCCAGCCCCGCGGGCTGCGCCGCAGCACCACCTCGGCGTCGTCGCCCTGCACCGGGCGGTTCAGCCACGGCTCGCCGAGCCACGGCTTCAGCAGCGTCTGCCAGACTTTGGTCACCTGCGGGTCCAGCTCGCCGGGCGGGATGCGCCCGGAGCGGGAGCGCTTCTCGTTGTCGCGGTTCAGCACCACACGGTAGCCTATCTCGCCGGGGACGAACGTCACGGTGCCCTTGCCCACGGCTTGCCGGCTCGGGACCGCGCCCACCGGCAGCGCGCACGGGTCCAGCAGCGCCGGCTTCGCCCGCGGCGTACCGTGCTCGTCGAGCAGGCCCAGCTCGCTGACGATCACCACGTGCTTGCCGCTCTCCGCCAGCCTGCGCAGCAGCGCCATGCGGCCGTCGGCGATCGCGTAGGCGAACGGCACCACCACCACCGGATGCGCGGCCAGCTCCTCGGCGCGGACGCTCTCGAGGTAGTAGAGCGTGACCGGATAGCCCTGGCGGAACAGGTAGGAGAGCAGCTCCTTCTGCGCCAGGCTCGCGTAGCGCGGGTCGCGGTTGGCGTGGGTCAGCACTCCGGCCGGCGCGTGCTCGTCGCTCGCGTAGAGCCGCCACGCATCGCAGCTCGCACGGGAGAAGAGGAACGCGATCCCCGGCGCGGGACGGGCGTCGCGGAACCACGGGTCGATCCGCTCGAGGAGCGCGTAGACGCCCTGCACCCGGGCATAGCAGGCGGCCGCCTGGTCGGTGGAGTGGTAGCGGTCGGTGATGTGGCCGAAGTGCCACCAGGCCAACTCGCGAGCGCCGTGCCACACGGCGGAGAGGGCGCTGCCGTAGGTCTCGACGGGGTCCAGCTCACGATACTCGGGCCGCAGCCGGCTGGCCTCGAGCACCACGCCGCAGCGCCGCGCCGGGCTCGCGCCCGCCAGGTGCTCTGTGGTCTCGGTGACGTACCAGTGGTTGCTGTCGCCCAGGTAGTTGTGCAGCTCGATGTAGGGATCGGTGGTGGGGTACTCCACGCCGGCCTCGTAGCCGGCGCGATCCCAGGCCACGCCAGGCCCCCACCACAGGTCGGAGCAGAGCGGCGTAACGCAGATCAGGCTGTCCGTGCGGATCCCCGGGTTGGCCGCCTTGACCGCCTTCACCGTCCGCGCCAGCCAGGCGGTGGTGGTGTCGTAGCGGAACTCGACCCAGCAGCGGTAGGCCTCCGCAGAGTCGCGCGGCCCGCGGGTCACGTCCGGCAGCGCGTGGCCGGTGAGCCGCTCGTAACCGGCCCGACAGCCAGGCCCGTTGCAGTATTCGCCCATCGCCGTGTAGAAGTCGGCGACACGTTTGTCGCTGTGCTTCCGCAGCGAGTCGGTGTCGCCGTTGTTGAGGTTGTACTCGTCGGGCACCATCGAGATGCCGCTGAAGGGGAACCGCGCGGCCCGCGCCACGGCGGCGGTCCAGTCGGCGCCCCAGGTCTCGTTCGGGCAGTAGTACTGCGGGAAGCTCGGGTCGTCCGCGTCCTTGAACGGCCGCGTCCCCACACCGAGCGTGAGCCACACGCCGATCCCCCGCCGCTGGGCGTCGTCGAGGAACTCGCGCAGCGGATTGGCGGGGTCGGCCGGCGTGTCCCACTCCTTCATGCCGCCGCCGAGGTAGCCGTGTAGCGCGTTGACGTGCAGGTCGGCCAGCCTGCCGTAGAACGCCTCGCGCCGGCTCATGTCGCGCAGGCCGCCCTCGAAGTCCGCGCCGCGGAGCAGGTTCTCCCCGCCCTCCTCGCCCAGGAACAGGTCGTCGAACCAGACAGTGCCGGGGAGCTGCCGGATGAAGGCGTGGAAGCGGCCGTAGTGCACCGGCTTGGCCGGTTTCACCACCACCTCGGAGTACTCCCAGTCGTGGCTGCCGACGCCGAACGGCGCCACCTGCATGACCCAGCTCGTGTCGTCGTTGTAGACGAAGTCCACGTAGAGCGAGTACTGCCAGCCCTTGGATCCCGCAACTCCCTCGGCCCGACTCCAGCCGGCGATCCGGATGGGCTTCGGCTCGGTCTGGTCGAGGAACACCTGCTGGCTGACGCCCTGCCCGGTGCCGCCGGCCTCGCCCACACAGCGGACGCTCTGCGTGCCTCCGTGTGCCGTGGCGCGGTCCAACTCGAACGCGCCCCACGGCTCCCAGAGCCGCGTGGAGAGCGCATCGCCGAGGTCGGCGTAGATGCCGCGGGTGATGCTGGACGACGGCTGGTAGCTGGCGGGCGCGGCGGGCAGAGCGGCGGGCCCGGCCACCAGCACGAGGGCGAGGTGCGACCAGCGGTACATGCGCGTCCTCCCGAGGGCCGCGGCACGGGCGGCACAGATGGGTTCACCGGAGGGGAGCGCACTCCTCGGCCGGGCCATGGCCGCTCCGGCGCAGAAGGTACGCCGGGTCGGACGGCCAATGCCGGAGCGGCCGTTTCCAAGGGTCAGGTCGGGGTTGGCCTGTGGGCGCAGCCGTCACCCACCGCCTGGAGACTATCATGGGTGCTGGCCGGCTCGTCTGGTTGTGGATCGCGATGTCTGCGGTCTGGGGGGCGGAGGCGCCGACCAACCTGGCCCGCGGCAAGCCCGCTACCCAGAGCAGCGTGTTTGGCGGGACCGGGAAGGACCAGGGCCCGCAGCTCGCGGTGGACGGCATCACCGAGTACGCCGGACACGAGTTCAACTGGTTTCACACCAACCTGGAAGACCACCCCTGGTGGCAGGTCGATCTGGGGCAGCTCTGCGAGCTGACCGAGGTGCGCATCTTCAACCGGCTGCTGCCCGGAGAACCGTCGGTGCCCCTCCGGGCGCGGACGGTGCAGGTGCAGTTGTCCGACGACGGCCAGCGCTGGACCCGGCTCTACGCCCACGACGGCAAGCCGTTCGAGGTGCTGAAGGTACCGGCGGCCGGCGCGCGTGCCCGCTACGTGCGACTGGAGTTGCGCGAGCGCAACTACTTCCATCTGCGCGAGGTTGAGGTCGATGGCCGCCCGGCTGCGGCCGTCGCCGACCCCGGCGCGCCGACCGGCGGAGCGCCCCCGCCTCGCCCGCCCGCTCCGCCGGCGGGCGGGCCGCAGCAGAAGCTGACCCGCCAGGGCGTGAGCGTCATGGCGCCGGCCGCGTTGCGCCTGCCCGCCGACGCGCTGCAGGTGGCACCGCCGCGCAAGCGCCCGGCGGCGCAGCCGCCCGGCATGGCCTTGGTCGGCGGCCACGACGTCTCGCTGGGCGACCGCCACGCGTTCGATGAGCCACTGACCATCGAGTTCCCGCTGCGGCGTGATCAGGTCGATGCCAAACTGCCGCCGGGCCGCGGTGTGGGCGCAGCCACCTGGGACGAGGCGACGCTGCGGTGGGTGGCCGTGCCGGCTCGCTACGACGCACAGCGCCAGGTGCTGCGGCTGTGGACGCGCCACCTCTCCACTTTCGTCTACTGGTCCCTCCGCGGGTACATCTACCTGGTCTCGCCCGACCAGCACTTCTACGTCTACTACCGCCCCTCAGTGATCCCGCCTCTGCGCGCGGGCGCGTTCACCACTGCGCGGCAGGCGGCCGAAGAGGTGGCGCTTTACCTGGACGATGCCTGGGATCGCTACGAGCAGGCAGGGCTGACCATGCCCACGTTGCTGGGCGAGCTCGGCGCGTCCTTCGAGCAGGTCGGGTTGGGCGGGCCGCAGTTGATGGTGGACGCCGTGCTGGTCGAGAACGAAACCGAGCCCTTCTACTCGGGCTTAGGGCGCAACCTGATGATCGCCTGCGGGGCGCCCTATGACAACCGCAACGAGCTGCACCACGCCTGCGCCCACGAGTTCTTCCATCGGATCGAGAACGGCTACCTGAGCCGGTTCACCAACATGCCCGCCTACCTGTGGTGGATCGAGATGATGGCCGACGCCGCGGCCTCCGGCATCGCTTGCCCCCAGCTTGGCGAGGCCGGCCTGAACCCGTTCACCGCCGGCATGTTCCTGGAGCCCATGACCTACAACGCGGACACCCACGCCTACCCCTACGCCCGGTGGTGGCTGGACCTGGTGGGCCAGGGGGTGAACCTGGTCGACCTGTGGGAGCGCTCGGTGGCCAGCACGGGCACCTTCTGGGGCGGGCCGCTGACCGGCATCGAGCAGTACGTGGAGGCCGCCACCGGCTCTTCGCTACCGGTGCACTGGACCACCTACTCGAACCGAATCCTCTTCGGCGCCGGCAGCACCATCCACCGCGACCGGGCCGGCACGCACCTGGTGCCACCGGCCATCGGCGCGTCCACCCAGCTCGGCCGCGTGGCCCGGTTCACACGCCCGGCGCAAGCCACCATCGCGCTCCAGGCGCCGGGCGGCTACAGTGCCGTGGCGCATACCCTCTATGCCGGGGCGCTCACGGGCAACGGACCAACCTGCAACGTCGGCGTGCGCCTGCTGGATCCGCTGCCTTCGCGCGTGGACGTGCAGGTGTTCCGCCTGCCGGGGTCGCGCTTGCTGACTCAGCAGGTGCCCGAAGCGTTCCTGGCGCAGGGCGAGATGGCCGGGCCGTTCGAGCTGCGCAATGCCACCGACCTCCGCGCCGCCGACGTGCTCTGTCTGGTGGTGCACAACGCCTCGGCCCAAGCCGCCCAACTGCGTGTGGAGGCCGAGCTGATGCCGGACCCCGGCGGCTTCGAATTCGGGCTCCTGCCCCGCTACAGCCAGCGCGAGCGGGTCGTGGGGCCCGGCGACCAGGACATCACCAACAACTACCCCACCGATCAGCACACGTTCTACTCCGACCGGCCGTCTCCGGTGGTGGTCCGCCCCGACGGCACCTTCACGGTGGACCATCGCTACGTGCGCTCCGAGGAGGACCGCGACCCGCGGGACGACGACATGCTGTCGGTGAAGGCCACCGGGCGGCTCAGCCCGGATCGGCAGCGCGTGCTCGAGGCCACGGTGGAGTCGCGGCTGCTGGGCAAGATGAACGACGGCAGCTCCATCACCAACGTCCGAGTCCTGGCACAGCTCAAGGACCTGACACTGGACCGCCCGGCCTCCGCCGCCGGCACGCGGCGCTACAAGGGCACCGCCGGCAACCTGGTACGCCTCGAGCTGAGCTGGGAAGCCATCGAGATCCTACCGAATGGGGCACGCAAGACCAGGACCTACACCGTGCAGGAGATCACGGGCGGGGACTACGTGCTGATCTTCAACGAACAAGCACCGCGGTGAGCGGGGCGGCGCGGTCCAGCTCCAACGCGCCCCGCACCTCGCAGAGCCGCGTCGAGAGCGCACCGCCGGAGTCGGCGTGGATTTCGCGGGTGCTGTTCGACGAGGGCTGGTAAGTGGCGGCGCAGACCGTGGCGACGTGCGTCTGCGGAATCACTCCACCCGCCGCAGCAGACCGCTCCGCACGTCGTAGACGAAGCCGCTGACCGGAACGCCCTTCGGCAGCAGCGGGCTGCGGCGGATGATGTCCACGTCGTCGCGCACCGACTGGTCCAGATCGGCGAAGGGCAGGAAGTCCACCCCGCTGGCATCGGCGTTCAGGTCGGCGCGCAGCTTGCCGCGCAGGTCGTCGTTGCTGAAGGTCAGCATGCCGCAGTCGGTGTGGTGGATCACCACGAACTCCTGCGTGCCGAGGAGGTGGTGGCTGATCACCAGCGAGCGGATGGCGTCGTCGCTCGCTCGTCCGCCGGCGTTCCGGATGCAGTGGGCGTCGCCGATCGCCAGACCCAGGAACGTCTCCGGGTGCAGCCGGGCGTCCATGCACGTGAGCACTGCCAGGTGCCGTGCCGGCGGCATCGGCAACGCGCCCTGCGTGAACATCGCCGCGAACCGGCTGTTGGCGGCGACAACTTCGTCGGTGGTGGACATCGTCTTCTCCCTGGGTCGCGCGTGCGCCCCGCAGAGGATAGTGTGATGCATTCCGAGTCCGCGCAGGCGGACTTCGCATGGTTGCCGCGACCTCGGTCGCCGGGCAGACCCACCGCGCCGCCTACGACACCGAGATCGGCCCGAACTCCCCGAACTCCTCGCGCAGGTTCACCACCCGCCCCTCGCGGATGCTCGTCTCCACCGCCTCCATCGTCGCCTGCACCCAGCGCGCCTGCCGCACGCTCGCCTCCGGCTCGCGATCCTCCTGCACCGCCGCCACAAACTCGCCACACTCGCCCGCGAACCCGCCCGTCGGGTCCAGCGGGTGCTCGTGGACCTGCTTCTCACCCTCCACCGGCTGCCACTCGAAGCTGCTGCTCCCCACCTTCAGGCAGCCGTGGTCGGCCATGATGTACTCGTCCCACCCGCCGTCGAGCGTGTTCAGCGACTGCCGCATGTTGGCGAAGCTGCCGTCGCGGAGGGTGAAGACGGCCGAGACCTCGTCCTCGGTGTCCCAGATGGGGTTGTTGACCCGGCCGCAGGCGTAGACCGTCTCCGCCGGCGCGTCCTGCAGCCACATCAGGATGTCGTACTCGTGCGCGCCGAAGCCGTGCACCACCAGGCTGCCCTGCTTCCGGTCGTAGATCCACGGGTTCTGCGACAGGCTGCGGCTGATCCCGCCACGCCGGCGCCAGGTCTGGTGGATGCGGCCCAGAACGCCCGTGCGGATGAACGCCCGCGCCGCCTGGTGGATCGCCCGGAACCGCAGCACCTGCGCGCTCATGCACACCACGCCCGCCGCCTGGCACGCCGCCGCCATGCGGTCGAGGCTCGCCACGTTCAGCGCGAACGGCTTCTCGCACAGGACGTGCTTCCCCGCCTCCGCCGCCCGCACCACGAACGGCTCGTGCAGGCTGTGAGGGAGGCAGATGCTCACAGCGTCGATGTCGTCCCGCCCGAACACCGCCTCGGCATCCGTGGTCGCCTCGGGCAGGCCGAACTCGTCGCGCCGCGACTCCGCCCGCGACCGGTCCAGGTCCGCGATCACCACCACCTCGCAGCGGTCTGGATTCGCCCGGTAGCCCGCCAGGTGGGACGCCGAGATCACGCCCGCACCGATCACCCCCACCCGCACCTTGTCCGCCATGCGCCGCTCCTTCATCCGTTCAGCCGCTCGACACTCGTCTTCATCGAGGGCAGGTCCACGATCACCACGGTCTGCTCGCCGGTCAGCCACCCGCCGCACTCGCCCGGGTTGACCACCACCACGTCGCCGACCTGCCGGATCTCCAGCGTATGGGTGTGCCCGTAGACCACCAGGTCGTACAGCCCGGACGCCGCCAGCGCCTCCACCGGCTCGGGCTCGTGGTGCATGGCGATGCGTCTGCCCGCCAGCTCGAGGAAGGCGAACTTCGGCTGCACGGTCCAGCCGAACTCCTTGAACCGCGTGGTGAGGTAGAGCCGCTCGCCGTCGTTGTTGCCGAACACCGCGGTCACCGGCGCGCCCGCCTCGACCAGCGGCGGCAAGCTGAACGGCGCGACAAAGTCGCCCGCGTGGAGGACGTGCTCCACCCCGGCCGCCTTGAACCGCGCCGCCGCCGCCACGAGCGCCGGCAGGTTATCGTGTGAATCCGCCAGAATGCCGAGCTTCACGATCCCGCCTCCATCACCGCGACCAACACGCGCCGCTCGCGCGGCCCATCGAACTCCAGGAACTGAATGCTCTGCCACTGCCCGAGCTGCAGCCGCCCGTCCGCCACGGCCACCGCCTGCGACGCGCCGCACAGGACGGCCTTCACGTGCGCCGCGGTGTTGCCCTCCGCATGGCGATACGGCCCCTGCTGAGGCACGAGCCCGTCCAACACGGTGAGCAGGTCCCGCGCCACGTCCGGGTCACAGCCCTCATTGATGGCGATGCCGGCGGTGGTGTGCGGGCAGTAGATCAGGCAGATGCCCTCGCGCACCCTACTGGACTCGACGGCACGGCGGACGTGACCGGTCAGGTCGACCACCTCGTCGCGGGAACGGGTGCGGAAGTTGACGATCTCGCTCACGCCGGCTGCGCTTCGCCTCCCCCACCGGGGGACCTCCCGATCACGGTGTGTGCGGGAGGCGGAGAAGGCAAGGGCGGAGGCGAGAGGCGGCGCAGCAGATCGCGCGCT
>JACPDV010000239.1:1499-3620 GCA_016183835.1 Armatimonadota bacterium | reverse complement strand
GGGCAGCAAGGGCGCCGCCGGTGTGACGGTGCCCACCTTCGACGCCACGCGCGCCTTCGCCGACCTCCAGGCGCAGGTGGATTTCGGCCCGCGCAATCCCGGGTCCGCCGCGCACGAGGCCTGCCGCGCGTGGATCCGGCAGCGCTTCCAGGCGGTCAGCAACGACGTCACCGAGCAGACCTTCAACTTCCACGGCGCGGACAACATCGACTACCCGACCACCAACCTGATCGCGGTCTTCCCCGGCAGCCGTCAGGTGCCGGCCGGTGGCCGACCGCGACCCCACCCCGGCGGACCGCAACACGCCCATCCCCGGCGCCAACGACGGCGCCTCGGGCGTGGCGGTCTTGACCGAGCTGGGCCGCGCCTTCCAGGCCACGCCGCCGCCGGTGACCGTGGCCTTGGTGGCGCTGGACCTGGAGGATTCGGGCAACACCGCCCTCACCACCGGGCAGCCGAACCAGGGCTACTCCATCGGCACGCAGCACTTCGTGGACAACATCGGCCGCTGGCGGCCCACGGAGGGCGTGATCGTGGACATGGTGGGGGACCGCAACCTGAAGCTCCTCCGCGAGCCGAACTCGGTGGCCTCGGACGGCGCGCTGGTGAACGCGGTCTGGTCGGCGGGTCAGCGGCTGGGATTCGGCCAGTTCGACAATGGCAGCATGGTCAGCCTGATCGACGATCACATCCCGTTCATCCAGGCGGGGATCAAGTGCATCGACATCATCGATTTCGACTACCCGGGTCCCGGCGACAGCCGGTTCTGGCACACGTTGGACGATGTGCCGGCCAACTGCGACGGCAGCAGCCTGCGGGCGGTGGGACAGACGCTGCTGGAGGTGATCTACAACCGCTGAGCCCCTCCGGACTCCCTCTCGCGCCGGGAGAGGGCCGGGGTGAGGGCGTCGCCCGGGAGTCGCCACGCCCCATTGCTGCGTGCGGGTGACCGGGTAGGGGCGACCGGCAGGTCGCCCGTCTGGGCGGTATGGCACGTGGCTTCCGCGGGCGACCTGCCGGTCGCCCCTACCCGTCGCGCGCCCTATCGGTCAAGCCTGCCCGTCACCAGCCTCACCGGCCACGCCGCATTGGCTGATCGATCGCGCCTCGGCGTCAGGCCCTGTGTCCCGCGCCGGCGAGATCGCCCCAGCCGGCACCGACCCACCCCGGCCGTGCGGTAACAGCCTGAGGTCGAGCGCGCGCTCTGCGGCCCGCCGTTTGCCGCCAAGGTGTGCCCAGATCGCGCAACCCAGCGCGACCAAGCCGACGCACACCCAGGGGTAGCGAGCCACCCACCACACCACGCACCCGACGGCCACCAACAGGTCCAGCACCTCGATCGGCGCCATGAAGCAGCCAAGACAGCCGGAGTCGGACGGCGGCGCCGCGCGGCTGGTGGTTGCGGGTTCGAGTTGGTCAGGCCGTGAAGGGAGCATCGCTCCAGCACCCTCACTCCTGCCCAACGAAACCGCCCGAGCCGGTTACGCCACGCCGACCACATCCCTGACGACTTGGTCATGCGCGCCCATCAGCCCGCCGGCCAGCTCCGCCCGCACCCCCTCGTCCAGCACTTCGCCCAGCCGCGGGTACATGATCTCGTTCTCCCGCTGCGTGTGGTGCATCAACAGGTGGCGAAACGAGATGTAGCGATCCAGGCCGAGCACCACCTTGCGCCGCAGGTCCGGCCCCTCGGCCAGCCCCGCAAGCTGCTCACCCAGCGCGGCCAGGCCCGCCCGCACGAGCTGATGGTCCGCCGTGAACAGCGCCGGCAGGCCGGTCACCGGGTACGCGCCGAGCGCCGCGTAGGCGGGGAAGACCAGCGCGTCCTCGACCGTCGCGTGGTCCTCAATCACTGCAGCAAGACCGCGCCAGTGCTCGCGCGCTGTCGGCAGGTCGAGGGCCGTGAGCGAGTCCAGGTGGTCGAGCAGGCGCGCGCCGATCCAGGCGTGGATGGCGCGGTTGGCTTCGGTCAGCGGGTCGGGCATCGCCGGCCTCCCGGGCAGGCTCAGTATGCTGCACCGCCGTTGCCGGGTTCAGCGCGCGGCTTTGAACCGCGCTGCGCACTCGTGCGCGATGTCGAGGTAGAGCCGCCCCAACTCGCGTGTCTCGGTGATGTCGGTA
>JACPDV010000239.1:0-1459 GCA_016183835.1 Armatimonadota bacterium | reverse complement strand
AGTTGAAGGTCTCGATCACGAGCCACGGCGGGCTCCATCGCAGGGCCTGCTCGAAGTCGTCGCGGAAGGTCTGCCCGTCGCGCCGGTCGCGGATCCGCGGGTTGGGCATCTTCTGCCCGGACGGGTCGAACCCGGGGCCGATGGTGGCGATGGGGAACTCCTCGCGCGATTCGAGGAGCGGCCCGTGCAGGGCGGCGTCCCAGCGGTAGTAGTTGTCGCCGTTGGTGCAGTGCATGTCGGTCCGGGTGCCCGGGTGCCGCGCGCCGTGGAAGGCGCTCTCCAGCACGACGTAGAGGTCCTCGCCCAGCTCCTCGCGGAAGCGCCGATGCCAGAGGTCGATCATCGAGTTGTCGGCGAGTGACTGCGTCTGGCCGTACTCGGGGCGGTAGACGAAGGCGACCAGCTTGCCGTCGCGGCGGAAGCAGAGGTCGAGCAGATCGTGCTGCTTGAAGATGCGGAAGAAGTGGACGAAACTGGTCAGCACGCGCTCCTGGGCGGCGGGGTCGCGCAGGTCGCAAAGCTTGACGGGGCTCTCGTGGGTGGCGCCTGCGAGGGTCTCGATGCCGTCCAGGTGCATGGCGACGCGTGGGTGCGCCTCGCCGGCGGCGTCCAGCTCCTTGATGGCGCGGCAGAGCACGTCGAGGGCGGACTCGGTCCAGGGGTGCTGGTCCCAGTACATAAGGGTGAGCACGTCGATGCCGGCGTACTGGGCGTTGCGCAGCTCGCCCTTCCACCAGTTGATGTCGCTGCGGTCGAAGTGGCCAGGCGGGGCGTGGTGAGTGCAGATCTCGGCGTTGGTGGGGTACCAGTAGTAGAAGTGGGCTAGAATGGTCTTGGCAGGGGCGGCGGACAGGGCGGTGGTGAGCAGGAGGGTGATGGCAGGCATGGTGGGCGGGAGCTTACCACACCCGGGCGAGGCCGTCTCAGGGGAAGGCGATGCGCACACGGCTGGTCGGGATGCTGGCGGCGGTGGTTGTGTTGGGGTCGGCGGGCTGGGCGGACGTTACCGGCCAGGTGGTGGACCCGGAAGGGCAGCCGGTGGCGGGGGCCAAGGTCGAGGCCGCCAGCTTCGACTGGCCGAGGACCGGGCTGGCCCGATCGACGACGCACGCTGATGGGAGCTTCGTCATGCGCCTCTCCAGACCGCGGGAGGGCGTGGTGGCGGCGGCGAGCGCCCCGGGGTGGGGTCTCGGTTGGCGGTACTGCGCATTGCCCGTGGACGGCCTGCGGATCCAGCTCGCCCTAGCGACCGAGCTGCGGCTGCCCGTCGTGGACGAACACGGCCAGCCGGTGGTCGGGCTGGCGGTTCGGGTCTACGGCGTGTGGGCGCCGGAGCGTCGCGAGCCGTATCGCATCCCTCACCGGAATACTCCCGTCGATCTCGATCGGGGCGCCGATCCGGAGCGTGTGCGCGCCGTCGGCGTCACGGACGCAGAATGCCGGCACGAGCAGCGCGCCC